>CATLBW010000053.1 GCA_949879775.1 uncultured Lachnospiraceae bacterium | reverse complement strand
AACGCAAGCTGCGCCTTTCACAGCCGCAGCAGATGATGGCGCAGGAGCGCAAGATTATCGAGGAGGCCTATGCGGGTGACATCATAGGCGTATTTGACCCCGGTATTTTTTCGATTGGCGATACGCTTACCACCGCAGCCGATAAGTTTGCCTTTGAGGGCATTCCCACCTTTGCGCCGGAACATTTTGCCAGGGTGCGGCAGATGGACACCATGAAGCGCAAGCAGTTTGTAAAAGGCATCACGCAGATTGCCCAGGAGGGGGCTATCCAGATTTTCCAGGAATACAACACTGGTATGGAAGAGATTATCGTGGGCGTGGTGGGGGTACTGCAATTTGATGTGCTCAAATACCGTCTGGAAAATGAGTACAATGTAGATATCCGGCTTGAGCGGCTGCCCTATGAGCATATCCGTTGGATTGAGAACAAAGGGATTGACATGGATAAACTGACAGGGACTTCAGATATGAAGAAAGTTCAGGATTTGAAGGGAAATCCGCTGCTGCTATTTGTTAATAGCTGGAGCGTAGGCATGACGCTGGAGCGGAATGAAGGGCTGCAGTTGTCAGAGTTTGGGCGTAATTGATATAAAGATGGCGATTAGTTATCGCCATCTGCGCCGAGCACGGCCGCTTTGCGGCGTCTGCATCTTCGTGCGAGTGCGCATCCCCCAGAGGGGCTATATATCCGGCAATTATTTAATGCCGGATATATAGAATGTTTAGGGAAAATTTGCCAAATACCCACAGAAACCCACAAAGAGCTTAGCATGTCGGCTTTTAAGCTCCCTGTGGGTTTCTTTTAGCGCTCAAAAGAGGCTGTGCGACCTTATTGGAACACTTTGAATTCATATCCCTGCGCCCTTGCCTGGTCGATGAAATCGCCCAGTATTTGGGTGTTAGTCTCCGATTCCGCATGGAGCAGATAGATTGCCCCGGGGTGCAGCTTGCTCATTATTTTTTGTAAGCTTTCGGCAGGGTCCGGCTGGTTCTCCACGTCATAGTCCAGGTAAGCAAAGCTCCAAAACATGCTCTTATAATTCAGGTTATTGATAAGGGCGACGGACTGCTCGCTGAATTTGCCCGCCGGATAGCGGAACAGGTGCATATCATAGCCGAACTGCTCTTTGATATAGCGATGGTTCTCAGTTATTTCATAGGTCTGCGTCTCAATATCCTGGGACGGCAGGCCAGCGGCAGGATGCGTGACGCTGTGGTTCCCTACCTCGTGCCCCTCGTCAATCATGCGGCGTACCAAATCGGGGTTCTGTTCTGCGTATGGCTTGGTTACAAAAAACACTACATGCACGCCCTTTTCTTTTAATGTGTCTAAAATCCGCGAAGAGCAGCCGTACTCGTACCCTTCGTCCATGGTAAGGTAGATGACTTTCTTCTCAGGCTCGTCTTTGATAAAGTAAGCGTTGTACTTGCCGTATTTCTCCTGGTACTGCATACAGCCTGCCGGACGGTTATACTCGTCCAAATCGCCGCCCTGGCCCCAGTCCAGGCATGTTGTGTCCAACCCGTTTAAGTCTATCTGCTCATTTGCAAGCACAATGCCGTTTTCTGTAGGGCGTTCATCAAAGCCTTGCGGGTTGTCCAGGTCTTCAAGGGTAAATTCCTTAGCCTCATCTTCCTGTTTGCCGGAGCCGTTCGTGTCCGCTGCCTGCGTATCTTGCTTATCTCCTGCCTGCGTGCCTTGCTTATCATCCGCCTGCGTGCCTTGCTTATCTTCTGCCTGCTTGTCACCTTCCTCACCGCCAGGGGCGTCTGAGGAGGGATTGTCCGAAATTTCCTGGTCCGCGTCCAGGGCGATGTCCTTGGGGGTGTCCTGTTCCTGTGCGGGTTTGCCGCTGTCAGCAGTAAAAGCGCGGACAACGCCTATGCCGGCGACGAGGACGCATAGCAGAGGTATGGCATAAATGACAACCCTCAATTTATCATTGTTCCTTCTCCTTCTTCGTTTCCTTCTTTTCTTTGTCTGCATATTTTCACAATCCTTTTCTTGTATGTTTGTATTTTTGCCTGTCCTTATTAATTATACACTTTAAAATGGTAAAAGCAATCATTAAAATGAAAAGAAATATGAAAGATTTATTTAGGGGCATGTTTTATGTTTCTTCATCATCCGCCATCCGGTAACCGACGCCGACTTCTGTGAAAATATAGGTTGGCTCCGCGGGGTTTTTCTCCAGCTTACGGCGGATATTAGCCATATTCACACGTAAAATTTTATTGTCGGATTCGGCATAAGGCCCCCATACGTTGTTCATCACGGCGGAATAGGTCATAACTTTGCCAGAGTTCTGCGCCAGGAAAGCCACAATTTTATATTCAATCGGCGTCAGGTGCACGGACTGGTTGTCAATCATGATGGTGCGTTTGAAAAAATTAATTTCCAGCCCTTTTGCGCGGTAGAGGTGGGGCAGGGTATTGCCATGGAACCCAGACGGGTTGCTGTGCCGCAGGGATGTGCGGATTCTTGCCATCAATTCGGAAATCCCGAAAGGCTTCGTCAGGTAATCGTCTGCGCCCGCGTCTAAGGCGCGCACCTTGTCAATCTCCAGCGTGCGTGCGGAAACCACAATAATCGGGCGGTTTGACCAGGAGCGGAAGCGCTGTATGATTTCCATGCCGTCCATGTCAGGGAGCCCTAAATCTAACAGGAGGATATCCGGGCACAAGGAGGAGGCAAGCGAGAGGGCTTCGTTCCCTGTTGAAGCGCAGCTTACCTGGTAGCCTTGTGAGGAGAGTGTTTTGGAAATAAAATTGCAGATATTTTTTTCATCTTCAATTACCAGTACGTTAAATTTATTCATATGCTCCCTCCTTTGGCAGTGTGAACAGGAATTCTGCGCCTTCCTCATGGTTCCTTGCACTGATGGAGCCTTGATGTGCGGTAATGATGCTGTGGCAGAGGGAAAGGCCGATACCCATCCCTTTGTGGACGTCGGAATGTGCAGTGTCAGAATAAGTCCCGTCAAAAATATGGTCCAATTGTTCTTTGTTCAGCCCAATGCCATAATCAATAATCCGAAACTGCACATAGTCCGGCTGGTTCTCTGCCACAAGGCGGATAGGTTTATCGCCGTGGGAGTGGGTCAGGGCATTTTCCATAAGGTTGATAAGGACTTGTTCTATCAACATGGGGTCCATGGGGATCATTAAGATTTCCATAGGCACGGACACGTCGATTTCGGCGTTTGGCATTCGTTTTTTCAGCCGTGTGACAGCCTCTGCGACTACCTCATCCAGAACTTCCAGGGTCATATTCAGTTTTGAGCTTTTGGTTTGTATGTGTGTGACTGATAAGAGGTTTTCCACCATATTTAAAAGCCAGTCTGCATCATCATGGATGTTGTGGATTAGTTCCAGGCATTCATCTTTTTGATAGTTATCCCAGTTTCCTTCTAATGATGCGCTGGCGCCTAAGATACTAGTCAAAGGGGTACGCAGGTCATGGGAGATAGCGCGTAAAAGATTTGCGCGGAGTTTTTCTTTTTCAGCTTCCAAAAGCTGTTTTTCGTGTGAGGACAGGGTCAATGACTGCTGCCTCATGTGGGAGGCAGCAAGCCCGGTAATGGCAAAAAGCACGATCATACATAAGAAAGTTGAAGGATAATCAGGCATAGAATAGTCTATACTAAGGTATGTAAAAAAGCTGTAAAGTACAATAATTCCACAAAGGGAAGCGATAATGCCGGAAAGGTACCCGGTTGTGCAGTTTGCGATGGTGATAATGCCGATAATAAAAAACAATGTGGCAGTGGCAGGATTGTTGGAGACGTGAAGAAGCAGGATAAAGGTAAGTCCGGCGGTCAATGCCAGCAGTCCAATCGTGACGTTTACATCGTGTAACAGTCGTTTTAATTTTTCCTTTTTCATTTATACTCCTTTGTACCATAACGGTTAATTAGGTTCAAATTAACTGTAACACGAAGAAATTTGTGTTTCAAGAAGGAATAGTAATTTTAACGCTTTTTTAACAGAAAATATGTTGTATAATCCTAAAATGTGGTAATATAGGCATAGAAAAACGACACTTAAGGTAAAAATGCGCACTCGCACAAGAGGAAAATATTGCTTCGCAATTGTGCCCGGCGCGCCAAAGAGTGCAATCCCCCCCTCAAGATTTAGGGGATAAGGGAGCTGAAGCGGGCTTGCCCACTTTGTTCATAAAAAGAGAAAAGGAGGATTTTATATGGCTGTGGTTAAGATTACAGTGGACAATTTTGAAGAAGAGGTGGTTAAAAGTGATATGCCGGTCTTGGTGGACTTCTGGGCATCCTGGTGCGGACCATGCCAGATGCAGGGACCGGTGGTCGACGAGGCGGCGCAGGAGCTTGCCGGGAAGCTGAAGGTTGGGAAGCTCAACGTCGACGAGGAAGGGGCCCTTGCACAGAAATATAATGTTATGAGCATCCCTACGCTGATTCTTTTCCAAAATGGGGAAGTGGCGAAGAAAGAAATCGGATTCCACTCCCTGGAACAAATTAAGGCAATGATTCCTTGACGAATCCTTTTGCAGAACGTATAATGAAGAGCAGTTACCATGTGTGGCTGTTCTTTTTTCTTTTCCTAAGGTAAGCGTTCCGCTTATTTGAGTAACAGTTCAGCCAGCCGGATAAATCGGGGAAAATCGTGCTCGCACGAATTTTACACGATTCATTTCGGCTGAGGGAACGCCATTTTATGAGCAAAGTTAGCATTGGACCTGAGGGGGGACCCAACGAAGTTGGGGAGAGTCCTGAGGTCTCCTACCGTTTCCCGATAAAATATAGCAGCGAGAAAGTGCCGCAGGCACCTTTGCGAATGGCGTGGGCTGAACTGTTATTTGTTTGGTTCCCATGATACAAAAAGTAGTTGACAACCAATAAAAGATGTATTAGTATATAAAATATACGAACATAAGTTCGCAAAGAAGGAGAATAGATATGGCAAAAGAAGATAAATCAAAAGTATTGGATATACCGGCAACAAAGGAGGAGAAGCTAAAGGCGTTAAGCGCGGCTATCTCTAAGATTGAGAAGGATTATGGCAAGGGTTCCGTGATGAAGCTTGGGGATTCCGCCAAAGGCATGAATGTAGAGGCGATACCTACCGGGTGCCTGAGCCTTGATTTGGCGTTAGGGGTAGGCGGGATACCTAAGGGAAGGGTTGTTGAGATTTATGGGCCGGAGTCGAGCGGTAAGACTACGGTGGCGTTACATATGGTGGCGGAAGTGCAGAAGAACGGCGGGATTGCAGGGTTTATTGATGCGGAGCACGCGCTTGACCCGGTGTATGCCAAGAACATAGGTGTTGATATTGACAACCTCTATATCTCACAGCCGGATAATGGGGAGCAGGCGTTAGAGATTACAGAGACTATGGTGCGTTCAGGGGCAGTAGATATTGTGATTGTGGATTCTGTTGCCGCTCTGGTCCCCAAAGCGGAGATTGACGGCGATATGGGGGATTCGCATGTGGGGCTTCAGGCGCGCTTGATGTCACAGGCGCTGCGCAAGCTGACAGCAATTATCAACAAGACGAATTGTATTGTAATCTTTATTAACCAGCTTCGTGAGAAAGTTGGCGTCATGTTTGGCAACCCGGAGACGACGACCGGGGGAAGGGCGCTGAAGTTCTACTCCTCCGTACGCCTTGACGTTAGGAGGGTTGAGGCCTTGAAGCAGGCGGGGGACATTATTGGGAACCGGACGAAGGTTAAGGTTGTCAAGAATAAGGTGGCGCCGCCTTTTAAGGAAGCGGAATTTGACATTATGTTCGGGCAGGGAATCTCCAGGGAGGGGGATATCTTGGACAATGCAGTGGAGCTTGGGATTATCAACAAATCAGGCGCCTGGTTCGCATATAACGGCGCCAAGATTGGGCAGGGGCGTGAGAATGCCAAGAAGTTCCTGCGGGAGAATGCAGAAACCTGCCAGGAAGTCGAGCAGAAAGTCCGAGGGAAGGTTATGGCAAATGAGCCTGAGGAGGAAGAGGAAGCAAAGAAGGTGAAGCAGGAAGGGGCGAAAGAAGCGAAAGCCAGGAAAGCGGAACCTAAGAAGGAAGAGGCGGCGGAGAAAGAAGGGCCGGCAGAGAAGGAAGAGGCAAAGAAAGAGGGCGCCGCTAAGAAAGAAGCCGTTGACAAGAATCCTAAGGAATAGAAGGAACTGAGAGAAGATGCAGATAGTACAGATTTCAGAGTTGGATAAGAAGCGTGTGCGGGTCCGTTTGGATGACGGGTATGAATTTGCCCTATATAAAAGTGAGAAGCGCCAGTATGGCCTGCAGGAAGGCGAGGAGCTTTCCAGCGGGCAGCTTGAGGAACTGCGCCTGCAGGTCCTAATAAAGCGGGCGCGCCGAAGAGCCATGCATTTATTGGAGCGGATGGACCGGACAGAAAACCAGCTCCGCATGAAGCTTCGGCAGGGGTATTATCCGGAAGATGTGATAGAGGATGCGATCGCTTATGTCAAAAGTTACCACTATCTGGATGACCTGCGTTATGCGCAGAATTATGTGTTGCGCTGTAAGGGGCAAAAGAGCCGTAGGATGATCCAGATGGAGCTGCAGGGAAAAGGCGTTTCCAAGCAATGGGTGCAGCAGGTGCTGGAGGAAGGGTATCAGCAGGAAGATGAGCAGGAGCAGATCCTAAGATGGGTACGCAAGAAGAATTACTCTTCCCAGACGGCAGATATAAAAGAAAAGCACAGGATTTATCAGTTTCTCATGCGCAAAGGGTTTTGCCCGGACGACATATTGCATGTCTTAGACTACTTGACATGAGAAAGAAAAAAGTATAAAATCAATATGTTGTTATTGCGTCCTTTAGGCTGCATATCATGGGTGTGGTCTATGGAATGGGGCATATTATGTACAATGATAACGAAATATAAGGAGGTGCTCCTGTGCTAGGTGAAATAATCGCTGTAGTTGTCACGTTAATTATCGCGATACCTGTTACCTACTTTGCTACGGTTGCCTATCGCAAGCGTGTGGCGGAATCCAAGATTGGAAGCGCGGAAGAGAAAGCAAGGGAGATAATAGATGAAGCCGTTAAGACTGCTGAGAATAAGAAGCGGGAATCCATGCTGGAAATCAAAGAAGAATCCATCCGCAGCAAGAATGAGCTGGATAAGGAAATCAAAGAACGCCGGAATGAGATTCAGCGCAATGAGCGGCGTATTATCCAGAAGGAAGAACACCTGGATAAGAAATTAGAAGCCATTGAGAAAAGAGAAGCAGGTTTCGCGGCAAAAGAAGAAGAAATTAACAGACAGAAAGCAGAAGTTGCACAGCTACATGAGAAACGTTTACAGGAACTGGAAAGGATCTCAGGACTGACCTCTGAACAAGCAAAAGATTATCTTTTAAACATGATTGAAGATGATGTGAAGCTTGATACTGCAAAACTGATCAAGGAAATGGATATCAAAGCAAAAGAGGAAGCAGGGAAGAAAGCGAGAGAGTATATCGTGACGGCCATTCAGAAATGCGCTGCCGACCATGTGTCGGAGACCACGATTTCTGTAGTGCAGCTTCCGAATGATGAGATGAAAGGAAGGATTATCGGTAGGGAGGGTCGGAACATAAGAACTCTGGAAACCATGACAGGTGTAGACCTGATTATCGATGATACCCCGGAAGCAGTGATACTTTCCGGGTTTGATCCGGTTCGTCGGGAAGTGGCTAGGATTGCTTTGGAGAAGTTGATCGTGGATGGACGTATCCATCCTGCAAGAATCGAAGAAATGGTGGAGAAGGCTCAAAAAGAGGTCGAAGTCATGATTCGGGAAGAGGGAGAAGCGGCAACGCTGGAAGTTGGGGTGCATGGCATCCATTCTGAGCTGGTCCGTTTGCTTGGCAAGATGAAATTCAGGACAAGCTATGGGCAGAATGCATTGAAGCATTCCATTGAAGTTGCCCAGCTCTCAGGCCTATTGGCGGCGGAAGTTGGCGTGGACGTAAGGCTGGCGAAACGTGCCGGGCTGCTCCATGACATTGGTAAATCTGTCGACCATGAGGTGGAGGGCTCCCATATTCAGATAGGTGTGGATTTATGCAGGAAATACAAAGAAAGCCCGATGATTATTAATGCAGTTGAAGCGCATCACGGAGATGTAGAGCCAGAATCCCTGATTGCATGCCTTGTGCAGGCGGCGGACGCCATATCGGCAGCCAGGCCGGGTGCAAGGAGGGAGACATTGGAAACATATTCTAACAGGCTCAAGCAGTTAGAAGATATTGCGAATGGTTTCAAGGGTGTGGATAAGTCATTTGCTATTCAGGCAGGCAGGGAAGTTCGGATTATGGTAGTTCCCGACCAAATCAGCGATGCCGACATGGTGCTGTTGGCACGGGATATTTCAAAACAGATTGAGAATGATTTGGAGTATCCTGGCCAGATTAAGGTCAATGTAATCCGGGAGTCTCGTGTAACTGATTATGCCAGGTAAAGGCATAAGGCCGTCAACAAGTTTTGTTGGCGGCCTTTTTCATCTTATAGAAAAGACCTTGCCACAGTAAAGCGTGAAAGTATCTTTCCTATAAGATAAAAATAAATATGCGCACTCGCACAAGAGGTATATATTGCTTCGCAATTTGGGGTGTAGCTGTTTGTGCAAGTATGCCCACAAGCGCCCACATTTCCTGTGATATAATGGGATAAATTTGATTCCTGCGAGGAAAAATCCCCTGCCCTAAGGGGTGGAGGATTTGGTTGTTGGGATAACCAAGGAAAGGAGAGGTCATATGCAAATGTGGGAAGGGTTGATTGGTTTTGCTGCAAGGAGGGGAAGAGGTAATAAAAAAAGGTTGCTAATAGCGCTTATGGCGCTTATGGCATTTGCCGTTATTTTCACCGCAGTGAATGTACCGTCTGCGGTTGTGGAAGCAGCCAAAACGGTCCGGGTTAAGAAGGTTCAGATTACGAAGCCGAAAAAGAGCAGCATAACGATGAAGAAGGGCGCAACACTGGAGATGAAGGTTCGGGTTACGCCTAAGAATGCCAAGAACAAGCGGGTGGGTTACAAGAC
Organism: uncultured Lachnospiraceae bacterium; assembly: GCA_949879775.1. Lineage (GTDB taxonomy): Bacteria > Bacillota > Clostridia > Lachnospirales > Lachnospiraceae > Petralouisia. The sequence goes on along the minus strand of CATLBW010000053.1, from coordinate 12,236 downwards.
AAGCGATCGCAAGATTGTGGCCGTTACGTCAAAAGGTAAGGTTAAGGCCGTAAAAAATGGCAGCGCGAGGATTACGGTGACAGCCAAGGATCGGAGTGGGAAGAAAGCGGTACTTAAAGTGAAAGTGGTAACTATGGTCAATAAAGTCAAGCTGAATGCTACCGCAAAAACGCTCCATGCTGGAAAGAAAGTAACCTTGAAAGCGGCTATTACGCCTGCCGCAGCTTCCAATAAAAAAGTAAAATGGACAACTTCTAATAAAAATATTGCCACGGTTACGACAGGCGGCGTTGTAACGGGTAAGAAAGCGGGGACAGCGACCATCACGGCAACTGCTACAGATGGAAGCGGGAAAAAGGCTGCCTGCAAGGTTACGGTAAAGAATGGCTTAACCGTATGGTGCTGGGATGAGGGCTTTAATGGATATGCCATGAAAGAAGCAGGGAAAATATATCGGAAATCCCATTCGGACTTTGACCTTGCGGTTGTCGACGTTTCATGGGGGGATATTGTGGGTCAGATGGAGGAAGGTTCAAGGAAAGGCACGTTCAATAATCTGCCTGATATTATCCTGGTGCAGGATAATGCATTCCAGGATAGTGTTATTTCCTACCCAGGCGCATTTCAGGATTTAACACGCTGCGGTATTGATTTCTCTAATTTTAGTACAGCGAAGACGGCTTACTCTGTAGTAAGGGGCAAGAATTATGGCGTCCCATTTGATAATGGCGCCGTTATTGCATGTTATAGGGCGGATTACCTGCAGCAAGCTGGCTTTACGGTCGATGATTTCACGGATATCACATGGGACGAGTATCTTGAAAAAGGGAAAACCGTTCTTGAGAAAACAGGAAAACCACTGATTTCTTGCATGGCTGGTGAATCGGACCTTTTAATGATGATGCTTCAGTCTTGCGGGTCTTCCCTTTTTGATGAAGATGGCAAGCCGGCAATTGCTGGGAATGACGTATTAAAAAAAGCCATGGAAATATATGCCGCGTTAGTGGAAGAAGGCGTGTTAGCTGAAGCGGGTAGCTGGGATCAGTATATTGAAAATATGGGCGAAGATAAAGTGGCAGGCGTTATAGATGGATGTTGGATTATGGCTTCCATTCAGCAGAACACAGAGCAAAGCGGCAAATGGGCTTTAACAAATATGCCCAAAATAGCAGGCATTGACGGGGCAACCAATTATTCAAACAATGGCGGCTCTTCTTGGGCGGTCACCAGTAATTGCAAAAATGTTAAGCTGGCGTCTGATTTCCTGGCGAGCACGTTTGCAGGAAGCCCCAAGCTGTATGAAACCATTATCAGTCGTGGCGCTTTGGCTGCTTACCTGCCAGCAGGTGAGCTGGATGTATATAATGAGCCGCAGGCTTTCTATGGCAATGATGCCGTGTTCGCTAAGATTGTGGAATATGCAAGGCAGACTCCAAGCATCCATACCGGGCTTCACTACTATGATGCGCGTGATGTTGTAGCAGCAGCGCTCAAAAATGTCCTAGACGGCGCCGATATAGACGGCGAGCTTCAGGCGGCACAGCGTACGCTGGAATCTGTTATACCAAGCGTCAGGTAAATCTGCCGCTTTGTACAAATAACAAAAGCCCCGGCCCAGGTCTAAAGGGCTGGGGCTTTTTTGTTGTGGGTATCGCGGGCAGACGAAAATGCTTGGAATTTCAAGAGAAAAGGAGTAAAATGGATAAATAAAAACGTAAAGCTTAGCGCTCTTAGGGCAGCTAAAAAATATTTGAAGAATGGAGAAGGACTATGGGACAAAAAACGGTGAAACGTGTCAAAAGGGAATTGGAGCATAAGGGGAGCATTCTTGACATCTATTCAGATTATATGGAGCTTCCAAATGGGAAAATAGAAAAATGGGATTATGTGGAGCATCGCAAGGGGGCGGCGGCGGTCATACCGGTTCTGCCGGACGGCAGGATCTTGATGGTACGCCAGTACCGGAATGCTTTGGAGCGTTTTACGCTGGAAATCCCGGCGGGTTCGCGGGATTCTGTGACGGAGCCAACGGTAGAATGCGCCTACCGGGAATTGGAGGAGGAGACAGGCTACCGCTGCGATAACCTGGAATTCCTCTTGTCCCTGCGGACAACAGTGGCGTTCTGCAACGAGATGGTTGATGTATACGCCGCCAGGGATTTGACGCCTTCCAAGCAGCATTTGGATGAAGCGGAGGACATTGAATTGGAGGCGCACCCCTTGGATGAGCTGTGCGGCTTGATTTATGAGGGCGTAATCCAGGATGGCAAGACGGTGGCGGCGATCCTTGCATATAAAGACAAGTATGGCATAAAAATGGACAGGGAATGAATTTTCAGGTGCGCCCAGGCATAAGATAGAAAAAAAGAGTAATTGGGACCGTTGTGAAAAAGCGTATGAAAAGATTAATGCAATTGCATAGGATGCAGCAGGTGGGAGGCGTTAAGGGGCGTTCCCTATGGACGCGGATTATGCAAGGGAGCCTTTTGGGGGCTTTTGTAGCTGGCATTTTTTTGGCAAACCTGATGGGAAGGGAGGCAGTCTCCAATGCTGGTATATTGAATGATTATTTTGTGGAGAAATTTCAATATACACAGATAAGCGGTGAAAACCTGTTTTTTTATATTTTAGGGGAGCGCCTGCCCCTGCTGCTTTTGCTGTTATTGCTGGCTGTAAGTATGCTTGGGATACTCGGGGGGGTTTCTGTTTTAGGCTGGCAGGGGTTTTCTGTGGGCTTTATGCTCTCTACGGCTATTGCAAAATATGGGATAAAGGGCATTATCCTGGTGCTGGGGGCGCTGTTTCCCCAATATTTGTTTTATTTGCCGGTCTATATCCTCTACTGCTATTTTGCCAATTACCTGCGTCTGAGGCTGAATAGGGATAAGCTGGGCAACGGTACGGACCGCGGCTATATTTTGGGAGCATGGCTGGTGGCGGCAGCGGGGCTGCTGCTGCTGTTTGCAGCCGGGATTTTCATGGAAAGCTATGTAAACCCGATAATCTTGAAAAAAATATTAAAAATATTTTAAAAAAATTTTACAATATGTAGACACATGGGAAAGCATTTGGACGACATCTTGTGGAACCCCATAAAAGCCCGGAAATATGGAGAAAAATCCATTTGATTTTCTGCGGGAATATTATTATAATGGTAAGTGCAGGAAGGATTTTTATGACATAAAATGATAGATGGGGTAATTAATTTATGACAGAATTAATACAAAAATTTGTCCTATATATGAAAGAAGTGAGGAAGACTTCAGAGAATACGATTCTCTCATATGAGCGGGACTTAAAGAAAATGAACCAATATTTGGCAGGACAGGGCATCCAAAGGGAAAGGCAGGTTACCGCTACGTCGTTGAATTCTTATATCCTGTTTTTGGAGGGACAGGGCAGGAAGCCGTCTACCATTTCCAGGAACATTGCTTCCCTCAAAGCGTTCTTTCAATATTTACAGAAAGAAGGCTATGTGGACCAAAATGTTGCGGAAGGGCTGAAGTCTCCCAGGGTTGAGCGAAAGGCGCCTGTAGCCTTGTCCGAGGAGGAATCGATGCGCCTGCTGCAGCAGGCAGCGGGGAATTCACCCAAGGAACTGCGTGACAGGGCTATGCTGGAGTTATTGTATGCCACTGGAATCCAGGTGTCTGAATTGATTACTTTAAAGATGTCTGACATAAATCTGCAGATGGAATACCTTGTTTGCGCAGATGGTAGCAGAGAGCGGGTCATCCCGTTTGGGGCGACGGCAAAGCAGGCCTTGGAGGCGTATTTGGAACAGGGCCGCACATCCTTGCTGTCAGGGGAAGACAGTGTTTACCTGTTTACAAATTGTTCTGGGCAGGTGATGAGCCGCCAGGGGTTTTGGAAGTTAGTGAAATCCTATGGCAAAAAAGCAGGCATAACCGGTGAGCTGACCTCACATACCCTGCGCCGCTCAGCCATGGGAGGGTGAATCCCCCATGGCTGAGCGGCATTAAGGGGCTGTTCAACTTATAATTTTGCTTGTCTTTTTCCTGCGGTTAGGGCTGCTCAAAAATGAGTCCATAGCCCGCTATGCGCCTGATTTTCGAGCGGCACTTTTGAAGGAAAGCCCTACGTGCTATTTAAAAGTTATTCCTTGACAGTTCCTAACTCATTTCTGCAATGTGATAAATCAGCTCTTCGGATTCTTTCCAGCCAAGGCAGGGGTCGGTGATAGATTTCCCATAGATATGCCCGCCCACTTTCTGGCATCCAGGCTCAATATAACTTTCAATCATCAGCCCTTTCACAAGTTTATGGATTTCCGGGGAGGTTTTCCGGTTGTGCATGACTTCTTTGACAATCCGGATCTGCTGCTCATATTGTTTGTTGGAGTTAGAATGGTTCGAGTCAATAATGGCGGCGTGGTTTTTTAAATCCATTTCATCATACATTTGGATGAGCCTCTCTAAATCCTCGTAGTGATAGTTGGGGATGCATACGCCGCGTTTGTTGACAGCTCCGCGCAGGACAACATGGGTGAGGGGGTTGCCGCTGGTGTCCGCCTCATAGCCGCGGAAAACAAAATGGTGCGGGTGCTGTGCTGCATATACAGAGTTGAGCATTACCGAAAAATCGCCGCTGGTGGGGTTCTTCATGCCTGCAGGCACATCGAATCCGCTGACGGTAAGGCGATGCTGCTGGTCTTCCACAGAGCGTGCGCCGATGGCGACGTAGGTGAGGAGGTCTTCTACATAAGGCCAATTTTCCGGGTAGAGCATCTCGTCTGCGGAGGACAGGCCGCTTTCCTCAAGGGCGCGGATATGCATTTTGCGCATGGCAATTAGCCCGGCAACCATATCCGGGCGTTTTTCAGGGTCAGGCTGGTGGGCGATGCCTTTGTAGCCCTCGCCGGTGGTCCTTGGCTTGTTTGTGTAGATGCGCGGCACTAAGACCAGCCGGTCTTTTACCTTCTCCTGTACCTTGCTGAGGCGGTTGATATAATCGCAGACGGAGTCCTCGTTGTCCGCGGAGCATGGGCCGATAATGACTAAGAATTTATCGGATGCCCCGGTGATGATATCGCTTACCATTTTGTCACGTTCTTTCTTGGTGCGCGCAGCAGCCTCAGAAAGCCCATACTGCTGTTTGATTTCTTCCGGGCTGGGAAGTTTTTTGATAAATTTAAAGCTCATGTCTTTGTCTCCTTTATATGGTATAAATTATTCGGTATTGGCACGCGGCGGTTCCCATCACTGCCATAATGTATAGTCAACGACAAATATTTTTACCGTTGGCTATAGTTTATCTTGTGGCCGTCTACGATGAAAAATATTTCCGTTTGATGGCCTCAGTGGGCATTTCCTGTCCGGTCCAGAGCGAAAAAGCTGCCGCCCCTTGGTAAAGGAGCATGTACATGCCGTTAAAACAAGCACAGCCTTGTCCCTTAGCCTGCCTAATCAGCAGCGTTTCCCTGGGATTGTAGATTATGTCTGAGACAATCAGCCCTTTGTGCAGCATAGTTGGGTCGGGGAGCGGGCTGTCCGCGTTGTCCGGCGCCATGCCGACGCTGGTGGCGTTGGTTAAGATTGCGCTATCGGAAATGCTGTCGGCAAGGAGGCCGGCATTGTCGATATCCAGCAAACGGATGCGGCACCCTGTCTCGGCCGCGACATGTTGGCAAAAGCCTGCGGCTTTCTCCCATGACCCGTTCTTGCGTTTGAACATATCAATAGAAGAAACACCGTCTAAGGCGGCCTGTACGCAGATGGCGGATGCAGCGCCGCCCGCGCCTAAAAGCGTCATTTTTTTGCCGATGATGTCGTAGCCTGCATCTGATACGGAGCGCATATACCCTACGCCGTCAGTCGTGTGCCCAATAAGCTTCCCGCCTTTTACTATTACGGTGTTAACCGCGCCCGCCAGCCTTGCCGCAGGGGTAAGCTCATCCAGGTAAGGCAGGATATGTACCTTTAAGGGCATGGTGAGGTTAAAGCCGCAGATTCCCGCAGCCTTAAGCCCATAAACGGCGTCTTTGAGGCATTCCGGCTTCACATCAAATGCAAGGTATACATAATCAAGCCCCAGCAGGCGAAAAGATTCATTGTGCATCTGCGGTGAGATGCTGTGTGACACGGGGCTGCCTAAAAGGGCGGTCAGTTTCGTTTTTCCGGTAATTTCATAATCCATAGATTCACCCTATTTCCTAAATTTTTGGTTTCAGTATATCTTAAAATATAAAAATTGGCAAACTCAAATTTAGAAAATCATTGAATTTTCCAGGGAAGTATATTAAAATGAGAACGTTACAGAAATTTATTTGGAAGATAAATAAGACGGAGGTTCGGATATGTACCCAATCGTAAAGAAGAGAAAGCTGGCAGATAAGATTTTTCTTATGGACGTCAAGGCGCCGCGTGTGGCAAAGTCCTGTCTGCCCGGGCAATTTGTAATTGTAAAAATGGATGAGGAGGGTGAACGCATCCCGCTCACCATCTGCGACTATGACAAGGAAGCAGGGACGATCACCATTGTATTCCAGACAGTGGGGGCATCCACACAGAGGATGGAGAGCTTAGAGGAGGGAGATTCCTTCCAGGATTTTGTAGGGCCCCTCGGCTGTGCTTCTGAACTTACCACACAGCCGATTGAAGAGTTAAAGAAGAAGAAAATTGTATTTATTGCCGGGGGCGTGGGCACAGCGCCGGTATATCCTCAGGTGAAATGGCTTCATGAAAACGGCGTGGACTGCGACGTAATCATGGGATCTAAGACGAAGGACCTGCTCATTTTGGCAGATGAGATGGAGAAAGTGGCAGGCAACCTCTATGTGACTACGGATGACGGGAGTTACGGGTTCCATGGGATGGGCACGAACCAGTTGGAGGAACTTGTGGATGCCGGGAATACATATGACCAGTGCATAGCCATTGGACCGATGATTATGATGAAATTTGTCTGCCTGCTGACGAAGAAGCTGAATATCCCAACCATCGTTTCCTTGAACCCGATTATGGTGGACGGCACGGGTATGTGCGGCGCATGCCGTGTGACCGTGGGCGGCCAGGTGAAATTTGCATGTGTGGATGGGCCGGAGTTTGACGGCCACCTGGTGGATTTCGACCAGGCGATGAAGCGCCAGCAGATGTATAAGACAGAAGAAGGAAGAAGCATGCTTAAACTCCAGGAGGGCGATACCCACCATGGAGGATGTGGACAGTGCGGAGGTGACAAATAATGGATGTAATGAAAAAAGTACCGGTAAGAGAACAGGAACCCAAGGTACGCGCAGGGAATTTTGAGGAAGTGTGCCTGGGATATAATAAAGAGGAGGCTATGGAGGAGGCGCAAAGATGCCTGAACTGCAAAAATGCGCAATGCGTCAAAGGCTGCCCCGTTTCCATAGACATCCCGGGATTCATTTCCCAGATTAAAGAGGGGAATTTTGAGGAGTCCTATCAGGTAATCAGTAAAGCCAGCGCCCTTCCGGCAGTCTGCGGCCGCGTATGCCCGCAGGAGAGCCAGTGTGAAGGGAAATGTATCCGCGGCATCAAGGGCGAGCCGGTGTCAATTGGCAAGCTGGAGCGTTTTGCCGCTGACTGGGCGAGGGAGAATGATATTAAGCCGCAGCCGGCAACGGAGAAGAAGGACCATAAGGTAGCTGTTATTGGTTCTGGGCCTGCCGGGCTGACTTGCGCCGGCGACCTGGCAAAAATGGGTTATGATGTGACAATTTTTGAGGCGCTGCATGAGCCGGGCGGGGTACTGATTTATGGAATCCCAGAATTCCGTCTGCCTAAGAGCGCAGTTGTGGCGAAAGAGATTGAGAATGTCAAGTCATTGGGCGTTAAGATTGAGACAAATGTAGTAATCGGTAAAGCAGGGACGATTGATGAGCTTATGGAAGAGGAAGGTTTTGAGGCCGTATTTATAGGCTCTGGCGCAGGGCTTCCAAGGTTTATGGGAATCCCGGGTGAGCAGGCGAACGGCGTATTTTCTGCAAACGAGTTCCTGACGAGGAATAACCTGATGAAAGCATTCAAGGAAGAGTATGACACACCGATTATGAAGGGCAAGAAGGTTGCCGTGGTTGGCGGTGGGAACGTTGCCATGGACGCGGCGAGGACGGCGCTGCGTTTAGGCGCAGAAGTGCATATCGTATACAGGAGAAGTGAGTCAGAGCTTCCGGCAAGGGTGGAGGAAGTGCACCATGCCAAGGAAGAGGGGATTATTTTTGATTTGCTGACGAACCCTACAGAGATATTGGTGGATGACAATGGCTGGGTGAAAGGCATGACCTGTATCCGCATGGAGCTTGGCGAGCCGGATGAATCTGGCAGGAGAAGACCGGTGGAAGTGCCGGGGTCTGAGTTTGATTTGGAGCTTGATACAGTTATCATGTCCTTGGGGACGTCGCCCAACCCGTTAATTTCTTCAACGACCAAAGGCCTTGACGTTAACCGCAGGCAATGCATTATTGCTGAGGAGGAAAACGGAGCCACCAGTAAGCCGGGCGTATTTGCCGGTGGGGACGCAGTGACAGGGGCGGCAACTGTTATCCTTGCCATGGGGGCTGGAAAAGCGGCGGCTAAGGGCATTGATGAATACCTTTCCGCTAAATAATGCGGCAGACAGCCTAAATACAGTGATAGAAGGAGGAAGCGAGCAATGAAAGACGTAGCTATTACAGATACAATCAAATATATCGGGGCGGATGACAAGGACATTGACTTATTTGAGAGCCAATACGTGGTGCCGAATGGGGTGTCTTACAATTCCTATGTCATTTTGGATGAGAAGGTAGCGGTTATGGATACCGTGGACGCCAGGAGAGGCGAGGAGTGGATGGAAAATTTAGGGCAGGCGTTAGGCGGCAGGGAGGTGGATTATCTTGTTGTCTCCCATATGGAGCCGGACCATGCTGCCAATATCCAGAAGCTTGCGGAGAAATACCCGAAAATGGTCGTGGTGGGCAACGCTAAGACCTTCCCCATGATCGAGCAGTTTTTTGATATTGACTTATCCGTGCGCTCCCTTGTTGTCAAAGAGGGGGATACCCTCAATTTAGGAAGCCATGAGCTGACGTTTGTGATGGCGCCTATGGTCCATTGGCCGGAGGTTATGGTGTCTTATGAGAGTTCTGAGAAAATCCTCTTTTCCGCGGATGGCTTTGGCAAATTTGGGGCCTTGGATACGGAAGAAGACTGGGCATGCGAGGCAAGGCGTTACTATTTCAATATTGTAGGAAAATACGGCGCACAAGTACAGGCGCTGCTGAAAAAAGCGGCAGGGCTGGACATCCAGATGATTTGCCCGCTGCACGGGCCGATTTTAAAGGACAACCTGGAGTATTACATTGGCAAATACCAGGTATGGAGCAGCTATGAGCCGGAGGATGAGGGTATCCTCGTGGCATATGCTTCCATCCATGGGAATACCGCTAAGGCGGCTAAGAAGTTAAAAGAAATCTTAGAAGAAAAAGGAGCCAAAAAGGTGGCAATCACTGATTTATCGCGGGATGATATGGCGGAGGCCATTGAGGACGCGTTCCGTTATGATAAGATGGTGCTGGCGGCGGCAACGTATGACGGAGGGGTCTTCCCCTGTATGGAAGATTTCCTCAGCCATTTAAAGAGCAAGACTTACCGTAAGCGTACGGTCGCCTTGATGGAAAACGGTTCCTGGGCCCCAGTGGCAGCGAAGAACATGCGTGCATCCTTAGAGCAGATGAAGGACATTACCATCTGTGAAAAGGTTGTGACGATTAAATCCGCCATGAAAGAGGCGACGATAGCGGACATGGAGGCCCTTGCGGACGAGCTGATTGCGAAATAAGGATAGCCTATCAACATACTGACATGGAATACCCCGTAGGTTTGCTGCGGGGTATTTGATTTATCTTATAGGAAAGACCTTGTCACGCTAACGCGTGAAAGTGTTTTTCCTATAAGATAAAAATAGTATGCGCGCGCATAAGTTTTGCAAAAGATTGAAGACATTCCCAAACCACCCTCGTTATAATAAACAGACAGATAGCAAAAAACCCCTGAAAGCTGCAGCATGGCTCGGACCTGGGAGAAGGAGGCGGATAGAATCGATAAGGAAGAATATTTTAGATATCTTCTGGATACATATGAGCGGCTGGTTTATTCCATTTGTTTTAAGATGACGGGAAACCAGTTTGACGCAGAAGATTTGACACAGGAAACTTTTTTATCCATCTATAAGAATCTTGCCACCTTTGGACAGGAGTATGAAAAGGCCTGGGTATGCAGGATTGCCACCAACAAGGGGCTGGATTTCCTGAAAAGCGCCAAGCGGCGCAGCGAACCGAAAGAAGATACTTATTTTGAAGAATTGAAGGACCAAAAGGCAAGCCCCGAGGAGGCATATTTACAACAGGAATCCAAGGAGTATGTTTACGCTATCTGTCAGAGCTTGAAAAGTCCTTATAAAGAAGTTGCAACTGAACATTTCTACCGGGAGAAGACGGCGAAGGAGATTGCGTCTCAGATGGATAAAGGGATTAAGACGGTACAGACCCAGATTTACCGTGCAAAGGCGATGATACGTAAGATGATGGAAGGGAGGGCAATCAGATGACAGAAGAAAGGAACGGGATCGTAAACCAGGCAGGAAGCAGGAGCCATATTACAGCAAGGCAGTTCTGTGACTGGCTGGCAGGCGAGATGCCTCCCGACAGGGAAGCGGGATTTTTAGGGCATATAGGGAGCTGCACGTTCTGTGCGCATCAGTTTGCAGGATGGATGGAAGCCCCGCCAAATCCGCCTGTAAGCCAGGCAGGGATGGCGCCAGGGTTATCTGTAAAGCAGGAGGGTTCCCATGGATATCCCATGGGGCAGACAGCTCTTTAGGAGCCTCCCGGATATTGGAAGGAAGAGATTGTGCAGCGGACGCAGCATCTGGGCGTGCAGTTGGGTGTGCATGTCAGAAAGAAGCCAAGGCAGATGCAGCTCTTTTTGTACAGTATCAAAGTGGGGCTGGCGGTGACGACGTCTATATTTTTGCTGATGTTGACGGCAAATACCCAGCAGGCGCAGCCTGGGGCGGCCCATGAGTGGAGGGCAGAACAAATGCAGCAGAGGCAGGAGGCGGACAGCCGGGAAGGGAGGGGCAGCATTACCGACGCATTGAACCAAAAAAGCGGGGAGGTTTCCGGTTTTTTATGTGATATAAGCAATGGGTTGTTCCGTATGGGGACAGGTAAGACAGAGTGAGAAAGAAATCAGGAGGTAACGAGATGACAAGGAAGAAAAGTGGTTTTTTAACCTTTTGCTTTTCCCTGATACCGGGCGCAGGGGAGATGTATATGGGGTTTATGAAACAGGGGCTTAGCATCATGGCAGTCTTTTGGCTGTTGATATTTTTAGCGGCGTTTTTTGGCATGGGTCCGTTGTTGTTCATACTGCCAATCCTTTGGTGCTACAGTTTTTTCAACGTGCACAATATCAGGGGGATGTCCGATGAGGAGTTTTATGCGTTGGAAGACGATTACCTCTTCCATTTGGATGAAAATGCGTTCTGGGACAGGATGAAAGGGAAACAGAGCAATATTTTGGCGGCGGCCCTGATTATTATCGGCGTGTCAATCCTTTGGAACCGTTTGGGCAGCTACCTGATATGGCTGCTCCCGGACTCGATATACTGGAGGATTATGGACGGGGTCCCGCAGATTGTGATTGCATTATTGCTTATCTGGTGCGGTATTTACCTGATCCGCGGTAAGAAAAAAGAGCTGGACCAGGAGGTTGCAAAGCAGGAAATATATGACATGCCAACAGGGCTTCAGCCGAAGGAAGACGAGGGTTTTATGGGACGGCAGGAAGACGATGGCAAACCGATGGACCAGGAGGGATAAGGTTATGAGAGTCAGAAGAGTTGGAAGCATCACTTGTGGGATGGTAATGATTGTATTTGGAGGGATGTTTTTGGTGCACATGTTTTTCCCCCCGCTGTCCCTTGGCCTGATTATGAAATTGTGGCCCTTGATCTTGATTGCTTTGGGCTGTGAGATGCTCCTTGCCAATGTGCGAAAAGGTGAGGAGCAGGAGGAAGTGTTGAAATACGATGGAGGGGCGATTTTCCTAGTATTCCTGCTGACCTGTTTTTCCGTAGGGATGGGCATCGTGGAATGGATCATGAGCAATATGGATGCCTGGTATTAAATGTGGGGCCGGGATGGGGTGATATCCTATCCTGGCTCCTTTGTATAGTGGGACATTTAAAAATTTGGTTGCAGATTGCTGCCT
>CATLBW010000052.1 GCA_949879775.1 uncultured Lachnospiraceae bacterium | reverse complement strand
TGAGGTGGTAGCCCTGCCTCTTGCCCGTCTTCCCATACTTCTGTTTTGTCTCCGCCATCTGCTCATAGGCTTTCCCTGGCAGGCAGTTGACTCCCGTCACCAGCCTGCCGCCCTGCGTTTTCCCCCTGTCAAGGATGTAGGAAACCGCCTGCTCCAGATGTTTCCCCGCAAACTTCACGCCGCTGTCATTGATGGTTAAAATCTTAGTGATAGCCAAGAGCCGCCACCACGCTTTCCATCCCCTCATTCAGTTTCCGCATATAGGCAACCAGACGGATTTTATCTGACTCCCGGTACAACCCTGAATTATTGTTGTGGACAATCTCATTGATGTTGACGCCAATCCGGTTCACTTCATTAATAAGGGCTTTCAGCCCCTGCCTCACTTCTGGATAGTCGTTTGGCTCCTGCGTTATCAGCAGGCGGAAATACTCAGATTCCTTCATCCCCGCATCTTTCGCCTTATCCGCAAAAATCCCCGCATCATGGGCAGTCAGGCGGAAATGCTTTACAACTTCCTTTGCCATCTACCTTATCCTTTCCTGCTGCCCTGTTTCCTGCCTGTTTCCTTCTTCCATCCCTGCTGTTTTTTCTGTCTGCCCCGGGCTGCGCTGTCTGTATGCATCCAGTTTTTCCTGTACTCCCTCCGGCACACTTCCAAGTGCGGCAATAATCGCCTGCAATGCACATTCCACTGCAATCTGCTCATATTTCGTCTGGCTGTACAGGCCGTCCAGCACTTCTTCCTGCTGTTTCAGGACATCAAGTGCGTCGCTGAACCGGTCATAATCCTCCCGGCTGTCTGGGTTTTTCATACCCTCCTCCATCTCGTCTATCAGCTCCAGATTCCACTCACAGACATCGTGGATGGCATCATCTATGGAATAAGGCTGATATTCCGGGGATTCCTCTCCCATATCTTTTACCATCAGTTCCTGGCTGCATACAGCCAGCGCCATGTTATGCTCTTTCAGATAGTCCAGAATAATTTCTGCCTCACCCTGTTGCATGCTGACCTCTGATTCCGCCAGATAAAGCCACATCACCAGCTCACCGGGCGTGTTTACTTCCAGCACTTCCATTCCCATGCTCCCTTGCACCTCCTGTTTTCATTTCCTTACCTGTCTGTTTTTACCCGCTGCCGGTCCACTCCTGCCCTGAAAACTTTGGCCCGCTTTCACTCCCAAAGTTTTCGCCAGATACGCATTTTGTGTCACAAAATGCAAGCCGCCCGGAGGTTCGGCTTTCTGGTTAGGGACACGTCTCCCTAAAACCCTGATAATATACGGATAAACAGAAAATCTACACCATTCCTACACCATTTTCTTCATTTTCTACACCATTCCTACACCAAAAATCTGCAAAACTACACCATTCCTACATCACTTTTTCCGTTTCCCGGATTTCTTCCTGTTCCTCTGATTTTTTCAGTCCCACATTCCACTGGTTAAAGTCCTTGTACGGTTCTGGAGGCAGAAAAATCTCAGCCGCATAACCCTTTTCCCTGTACTTCTGCCGCAGTGTTTCCGCCGCTTTCCTGCCCGGTCCATCATTGTCCAGGCATAATTTAATTTTTTCTACCTCCGGGTGCTGTGCAAGGAATGTTTCCAGCGGGGCATCCGCCAGCATCCCAAGCGCCACCATGCTTGCCCTGTACGCCGGGAACATCGTGATATGGCTCATCAGGTCGATTGCTGCCTCAAACACAATGACTTCCCTGCTGCCCTGGCAATGGAAATGGAAACCGTACCGTTTGTCGTTTCCCGCCACGTCACACTTAAATCCTTTCCCATCCCTGTCAAAGACGCCCCGCATACTAGCAAACTTTGGCACACCTTTCCCATCTGTTCCTACAAAGACAATGTTGTGGTAATTCTTCGCCTCATACAGAATCCCTTTCCTCACAAAAAAGTCAATGACCGGCCGTGCAATCCCGCGTTCATGCTCCAGATAACGGTACAGATAAGCGTTGCTGCCCGCAGGCTCCGGCAATATGAAAGGCTTTGGGCGTTCCTCTTTCCCTCTATCCGGGGCAATGTTCCGAATGCCCCTCTCGCTTTCCTCCCTCCGGTATCCCGCAAAATCCAGCAGCCAGAACACCGCCTCTTTCACATCCATGCCTGCAAACACCCGCAGGAAATCAATCTGGCTGCCGCCGTTCTCCCCCTTGTCATACCGCCTTGAAAACCTGCACCAGTGGCTCCTGTGATAAATGCGGATGGAATCCATCTCTTTCAGCGTATGGTACTGGCCAATCCTTTTTACGGTATATCCTAATCGTTCTGCCACCCTGCATAAGTCAACCTGTTTTGCAAGCGCCAGCTCTTCCTCTGTAAACCTCAACATCCTCATACTGCACCTATCTCTGCCCTCTGTCTTCCTGAATCAGCGGTTGCTCCGCCCCTTTCCCATCCAGCCTTTTTTCCGGTGATTCCACAGCCAGCACGATAGTCCTTGCATCTTTGTCATAACAGTAGACACTGTTTGATAAACGCTCCTCCAGTTCCACCATATCCATGTTTATGCCATGCACCAGTTCCGCAAGTTCAGACGGGTCTCCCTCCGCCATTCCTGCAGGAACAGCAATCACCTCATGGACAGACGATGGCAGGAGCAGAAGATTATCGCCTATCTGTTCAGCCAGCTGGTGCAGGTTCTCCTCAAACAGCATGGATACAGCCCCATTGATTCTGCTTTCATTAGTGATAACCCATCTGCCCTCTGCGTGGCTGCTTTCCTGCATGAACATGCTTTTCATTTCATCAGGCAGCAGTTCAAGCATAAGCTCCCGCATGGGCATAATACTGACCGGGCTGATTCTCCTGGTATTTTCAGAGGCATGCCGGAACAGTTCTTCCTCCGTCATGCCAGCCATTTCCGCAACTACATTTGTAACGGTTATGCTGCCTGACACGCCAGGCATGACCTCAACATCCCAACGGTAGATAACCGACAAATCATGGAATTCCCGGCTCGGAACCCCTGCCAGCAGCCCTCTGTTCTGCTCTGTATTCACAAGGCACATGACGACATTCTCTTTCAAATGCCTAATGTCAATATTGGGTACGCAGTTTTTTGCATTTTCCAATTCCACAGCATATCTTTCTGCCGAATCCCTGAGTGCAGCCTCCAGACTGCCACATTCCCGGTAATGCCCATATATGTCATCAATATAAATGGTTGGAGCCATCACCGTGCCTTTCCCCTTATACACCGTCAGGGCATCTCGTGTCTGGTTCACTTTCTGTACCGGCCTTATATCTACAGCCGCATCCCTATATTCGGGCGGCATATAACTTAAAAACTTCCCTTTTACAATGCTTTTGAATACTTCATAATCCATCATAACAATCATTCTCCTTGCTTAAAAAAGGAGAGAAACCGGATCGGCCCCTCTCCCAAAATCATACTGATAGTCTGCTATCTTCTTTTCTTCCTGTGTTTCCTTTCATACAGCACGCCGCCGGCAATGCACATGCCGCCCAATGCGGCAAACATCCACGGATGGTAGTTCCCGCCTGTCTGCGGCAGCCCCGGCCTGTCCGGCTTATTCTTCAATTTCAGCATATAAACCACTGTCTCAGACACACTGTCGTCATACTGCAGCCGCACCTCATGCGGGGTACTGTCAAGGACATACCCCTCCGCAGCCTTTGTCTCCACGATATAATACGGAATGTCCTCACCAAAGCTGCCATCCTTATGATAGGTGCAGATGTCCAAAAGCCCCGTCTCTGCACAGCCTGTCTTGTCCGTCACCAGCGTGTCCAGTTTCCTCCCCTCCTTGCTGCGGAGCTCAAACATGACGCCCTCCAACGGCTTTCCCGACTGGCTACAGGTTTTGCAGACAATGATTTTTCCCTTTACCCTTTCATCGGACATGAAGACTTTCTGAATCTTCCCTGTCTCCCCCACAGTAAAATCTACTTCATTGGCAATCAGATAGCCGTACGGCGCCGCTGTCTCACGCAGGGTATACCTTCCCGCCGGGATTGCCTCTAAACGGTACGGCTTTCTATCCGTTTTCCATGAGGCGTACACATCCCCATTGGAATCAATGACCTCCAGCGTTGCCCCCGGAAGCTCTTTCCCTGTCGTAATGTCCGTTTTGGACACCTCCACAATTATCGGCGTGTCTTTCACTTCCAACTGTTTTGCCACGGCCGGTGTGGCAGCCATCTCCTGTGTGTAGGAAAAATCCACGTCATATGCCGTTTCATCCAGCAGATACCCCGCCGGGGATTCCACTTCTTTCACATAGTACAGCCCCAGCGGCAGGTCAGCCTCAAATTCTGCCTTCCCATTTTCATCCGTCACAGCCGTATCCACCAAATCATCCGCTTTTACAAGCACTTCCCCGGATACGCTCACAATCTCCTCTTTCGCATAAATGCCATAAACAGCGCCGGCTACCGGGCAGGCGGTTACGCCGTCCGTTTTCATCAGCGACAGCTCTGGCCTTACCCTCGCATTGACAAACCCTGCCTCCCCGAAAACTACTTCCGTATGCTCGTCTGCATAGGAAAGTGAAACCTCCTTTGGCTCCCCACAGATGGCAAACCCTGACGGCGGCTGTACCTCTGCCACCTGATATTTCCCAAGCGGAAGGCTGTCAAGGAAAGCCTCCCCCTTTTCATCCGTGGTAAGCGTCGCTACAACTGCCCCCTTGCCTGCCGGAATGCCGTTTACCATTTCCAATATGCGTTTCCCATCTTCATCCGTCTGGCGGTCCGGGGTATAAATATCCTCCGCTGCAATAACATGAAATACTGCGCCGGCAAGCGGCTGTTCCTCGTAATTGAAATCCACGCTCCTGTTTTTGCCTGTAACTGCACTGAGGATACGGTCAATAATGGTATCGTATGCCACGGAGACCGGCACTTCCCCTGACTTTTCAATGGAAATGCTGCCCTTGACGGGCTGGTTTTCAATAACTACCTCAATGACCGGATCGCCGTCCATATCCTCCACGACTTTCAATGCCCCATCCGTAGTGACTTCCAGAGGGAAACCCTCATCTGCAATGACATATCCCTCCGGTGCCGTAATTTCTTCCACCACATAATTCCCATAGCCCAGCTGCAGAGGCGTGGTTACGGTTCCCGTCTCATCCGTGGCAAACTCACTGATTTTCTTATCCCCCAATTTCTGCTCCACATACTCCCCGGTATCCATATTTTTAATCTTAAAGGTCACGCCGGGAATCAGCACCGTGTTCCCATTTTCCGCATCCTTTTTCACAATGCGGATATAGGCTTTGAAAGGCGCGTCATTGAACACCCTCCAATGCTGCGGCTCCCTGGAATCCTCCGTAACCGTCACAGTGAAATCCTTTGTTTTATATAAATCCCCCGGCGTCTTTGTTTCTTTTACCAGATACGTCCCATAAGGCAGCTCTTTGGAAAGCGCGCATCCCTTTTCGTCCGTCACAAGCACGTCATGGGTTTTTGCATTGTCCCACCCGTTCTTGTCAATATCCGACTGCAGTTTTACGGTAAATTCTGCGCCTTTTACATAATCCGTCTCCGTGCTTGCGCCATCAGTGGACACCTTGATAATTTCAAATGCCTGTTTCTTTGCCGTTTCAATTACGGCTGTATTGAGGGAAATATCCTGATGGATTTCCTGCGCCCCGCGGAAATTGACCGGGTAAATGGTCCCGTCAAGCAGGTACCCCTCGCTCGGCTCTATCTCGCGGATATAATAGCTGCCGAAGTACAGGTTGCCGAAGTTAAATTCCGCCTGCTCCCCTGTCTTTACCGTTGCAAGCAGCGCGCCTTTCTCCGCCGGGATGCCTGTTGACGCAAAATCCGCCCCCTGTGTGCTGGTAATGTCGTCATCCCCCGCATAGGTTACAGTCCCCCTGCCGTCCGGGTAAGTGATGGTCTCCGCCGCATACAACCCATAGGTTGCCCCTGACAGTTCTGCATCCCCCTGGGGTTCCTCCCCGGTCTCCCTGTCCTCCTTTTTTGCTGACACGTCACATCGGATTGGCGTGTTTTCCGCACGGAAATCAGAAATCTCCCCATAGTCCGGCCTCACTTCCCACACCTTTCCGTCATCCCGGTACCCATCCGGGATGACAATCTCTTTCACATAATATTTGTCCTGCTTTTTCACAAACTTTTGGGAGGCAGCCATGCCTAAGTCCTCATCATAATAGAACACCGGCACCTCCGCCTTGCCGTCCCCGCCCACGGAAACACGTTTCGTGCATCCGGCATCGGTGAACACGGCAAACCCGGCTCCTTTCACAACATTTTTCGATTCCGAATCCGTCTTTTTTACCATGACGCCCACCGTGTCAGGGTATTCCACAACCGGCATGGTCTTCCCTTTCTGGGTTACTTTCCCGTCGCTGTCATAAAGGGTAAAATACTCCAGCCCCACCGGGTAGACCGTTTCATCTTTCAAATATCCCGGAGCCGCCCTGACTTCCTTCAGGTAATAGGTGCCCTGTGTCAGCATCTCCTTCCCGGACAACGCCTGCCCCTTTGTATTTGTCCTTCCAAGTTTGCACAGCAGATCCGTACATTCCGCATCCTCATAGAGGTAATAAGCTGCCCCCGGCACCGGCCTGCCGGTATACACGTTTGTCTTATGAAGTTCAAAACTTCCCTCCTTAAATTTGGAAGTCACTTTCACGCTTGCAGTCACGGTCCCCGGCTCAAACTCCTCCAGAAAGGTAATCTTCTGCTGCGACACCACCGTCGGCGTCCATTTCCTCCCACCATGCTCCTTTGACTTTGCGGTCGCCGTCAGCTTGATGGTGCTGTCTGCCATGACAATCTTTTCCATCGCCTCCTCATTGCAGTACAGGTAAAAGTTGGAAGATGGCTGGCTCGCATCCGTCTGTGCCACACAGATGTCATACTTCTTCAAATCAGAATCGTCCTCAATCTCACTGGCGTCTGTTTTCAGCTCGCCTACGGTCAGGCCGTCCGGCTGCCCCATGATTTTATAGGAAACATTGGTAATGCTCCCCGTTTTGGTGCGGACAAACTTCTCCTTTGACCTGTACAAGCCGTCACCCATGTCCTGCCACTCCGTTTTCTTTGGGGAAATCGCATAAGCGATGGACTTTGTAGTCCCGGTTGCCTCGTCATACTCGTCCCGGTTATAATTTTCCGCATCCGACACAAGGGCTGCTATTTTATTATAGACGCCGCTGCCATCGTTGTAATAGCCCAGCTTTACTTCCCCATTCAGCACATGGATTGCCGCACCGGTAATGAAATAATCAGCCGGGGCAGAACCCTCGGAATACCTGCTGTTGTAACAGAGCCCATTCAGCATCCTGGCGCCGTTTACCATGCAGAACGTGATTTCCGGCTTGATGCTGCTGCCCGCACCGGAGGCGCCCACAGCCCCATCCGTGGTATTCTTGCTCAGCTCCAGACAGTAAACCAGATGGCTGTTGTAAGCCCCGGGTTCTGAAATATACTTAATTCCCATGCTGTGTCCGCAGTATTTTGCGTAACCGCTGCATGACACCGCCATGCTGTCCGGGGCGCCTGCTGCCATCAGCACCGGGGCAGAGGCCGTCTGGATTGTCATTGTGTCCCCCGCGCTAAACATTTCCGGTTCCCCATCTGACAGTGGAACCACTTTCCCATCCTCTGTTGGGGCAGTTTCCTCCTCATTGGGGGCAGGCTCCTCCTCCCCGCTGTCTCCGTCTTCTTTTTCCTGCTGCCTGCCGCCGGATTCCCTGCTTTCTTCCTCAGACGGCTCCACAATCTCTGCAGGCTCCACAATCTTTGCAGGCTCCACGTCTGTCCCCACTGTTTTGTCATAAAGCACAGGTTCCGGCTCCACGTCTGCCAAACTGTCACTGTCCGCTGCCGCGTCTGCATCCGCTCCGTCTGCATTGGCATAAACGGCAGTGGGGATGGCGGCTCCCACTGTCAGGACAAGAGCCATTATAAGAGCCATAACCCTTTTCCATCTCTTTTTTGTCATATACGTCCTCCATTCATATCCGGTATTCTGTTCCCTGCGGATATTCCCTGCCGGCACAGACGCCGGGCATATCCCCGGCATTTGTGCAGAAAAAAAGCACGCATATTTCAGCGTGCCTTTTCAACCCATAAAGCCGGTCCGCATACCGGGCTTTCCCTTATTCCATTGCCATCCTGCCACGGATAAAGGCAGAATTATTATTTCTTTCCATAAATCCCTCCTACTCCTCACTCCATGCCATTATCTTATCCATGACGTCCGGCATCCCGCTAATGCCTGCAGCCCCATCTTCTTCCATATCTTCTGTATCTTCTGCCTCCGGCTCCCCGTCGGGAAGATGCGCCATAACCGGCTGCCCTGCCACTGCATTCCCTAAAACGATGCGGACAACCTCATGGATTACTTCTGTCTTTATCTCCTCTTTCACCTCGGACAGCCTCTTTTCAAAATAGGCAGGCGTCATTTCTTCCGGCAGCCCATTCCCATTCCCTGCCTCCTGTGCGTCATAATACATTTTCAGCGCGTCCATGACCACCTGGTTCTTTGCCCTCCCGCCATTCAGTTTATCATCCTCAAACTTTTCCAGCAGCCGGACATGCTCTCTTTTTGTCATGGAAAAACGTATCGTGAAATTGCGGAACAGGTCCCCATAAGCCATTGCAATCCCCCCTATCCAAACCTGCGTTTCTGCAACTGTGCCAGATATGTGTTCCCAAGCAGCTCATAGCCCCTTGCGTTTGCTTTCACATCCTCAATATACTGGATGTTCTTCTGCTCCAGGCCGCCAAAACGTTTCATCACCCCGGCGCCACCGCCCACAAAAATTATCTGCGTGAGGTCCATGTTATAGCCAAGCTCCCGGAGGCTGTGATAAATCTGCCGGCAGTAGCCACGGATTTCCTTGATGATAATCTTCCGGTACTTCTCCGGCAGGTCTCCCCCGCCACTTACCATGACTTTCTGAATGTCATACTCGTCCACTTCTGCGTTCAGCTGCCTCACACACTCCTTGTTAATCTGCTGGATGCAGGTGATAATCCCATGCGGCTGGGTCACACATGCCGATTCATCCGGCAGGCCGTTGACAATTGGCATAATGTCTACTGTCCAGGAACCAATATCCACTGCAAGCTGTTTCTCCGGGAATCTGTCAATACGGTCAACCACTGCCGCATAGCATTGCGGGTAAACGCAGATATTGTCAATGGAAATATGGTACCTCTCTTTCTCAAAGGCAAACGAGACTTCCTTTTTCTTCAACAGGTAAGAAACGAAATCTTTTTTCTCGTCCCCAAACCTTGTCAGCGGCAGCCCAACCGCCAGCAGCACATGGGCTGTCTTTCTGCCCCTGATTTTTAATTCCTTTGCCACCGCTGCCAATGTCAGCATATAGTAATTTTCATCCGTTACCTTTGTGTCCTTTACCTCAAGACGCCTGCTGCCAATCTTGTAATACTTCCCGGCAAACTCCAAAACGTTCTCTGCAAATGCCGGCTCCGTGCTGATTTCCTTACAGCCTGATGTAAATACCTCATGTACCGTTTTCATCCCGGACCAGCCGTGGTCTATCCCAATCACTTCTATTTTGTTATCCATTTTGAATGTCCTCCTTTTCATGTAACCAGCTCCTTATCTGCTTTTTACCTGCATCTGTTCCCGATGCCATTCCTTAACAAGTGTTTCTATCAGTTCAATCTTCTGCCTGACCGTATAATCCTTTGGGAAATATGGATTCAATCTGTCAGAGCGAATCCTTATCTGTTCCCTCTGGTTTGGTTTTTCTTCTTCCAGCACCAGATAAATTGCATCCATGTCCAACTTCCCTGACTGGCTCATGCGTTTCAGCCGGTTTGCCTGTGACAGGGATGGCGTACACTGTTCTATATCCATCACGGCATGGAGCTCATACTGCTGCTCCTCATTCAGATAGGATAATTCCACTGCAACAGTGAATGCTATCTTACCCTCGTCAACCCAGTCTAATATCTTAGGAATGAGGTATGTCAGACGAATGTACCGTGCAATCTGGTTCCTGCTCTCTCCCACCTGCCGTGCAAGCATTTCATCTGCACGCATTTTCACAGGTTCATTCTGCAACTTCCATTCCCCTGATTCATCATAATCAGCTACAACTTTTGCAACCGATAAAGTTGGATTATCCAGCAACTTTGTCCCAACTTGGGACAAAGTTAAATCCGTCCTTTTCCCCTGCTGTTTCATTGCCTCTAATTTCATCCGGTAGGCAAACGCCTTTTCACTGGGCTTGATATGCTCCCTCTGCAGGTTGCTGTCAACCATTGCGATTACCGCCTGGTTATCATCCAATTCCACAACCATAACAGGAACTTTATCCACACCTGCCCATTTACTGGCTGCCTTTCTTCGGTGTCCCGCTATCAGCTCATATCCCTGCCCTGCCGGATTCGGTCTTGCAAGCAGCGGCACCAGAACACCCTCTTTTTCAATACTCTGCATCAGTTCAAATAATTCCGTATTCATTTCCACCTTAAACGGATGATTTTTGAAGTCTGCCAACTGATTTAAGGACAAATATTGGATTTTTCCCTCAAAAGTGTTCTTCTTACTTCCAACACCCTCGTCTTGAACGATTGAAGAATTATCCTGCTTTTTCCCTGCCATATCCATCACCACCTCTCATTTCCAATAAACTAATATAGAAACTAAAAAAGACCGCCCATCCTCAAAGCCTTGAAAATGAACGGTCTCCCATACTTTTTCTCTATTTGAATAATACAGTTTTTGATGAATTATGAACCCTACTTTGATGTGTTCCGTGATACCATATCAAGAACCACGGAGACATTTACACCATCGGAAATCGCTTTTTTATACGTCTTGCGGTCACTTTTTGAAAAGCTGAAAAACCTCTCAAAGTGCCTAAAATCAAGGATTTTCACGAATCCTTCCGATGTAGTAGACATATGCTCTCCACATGCACGCTCTGCGGAAACATGTCTACTGGCTGCACTTCTCTCAGTTCATATCCGTCACTGCACAAATATTTCAAATCCCGCGCCAGCGTTGCCGGGTCGCAGCTCACATATACCACACGCTCCGGCTTCATTTTCAAAATTGTCTCCAGGCACTTTTCGTCACAGCCCTTCCGGGGCGGGTCTACCACAATAACGTCCGGGTGCAGCATTCCCTCTGACCGTTCTCCTGCATTCCCTTCATTTTCTTCCGGCAAAACGGTCTGGCCGTTCTCCTGCATTTCTTCACAACATCCTGTCAACAATTTTTGGTCTAGCTGCTGCATTGCTTTTTCATAAAATTCCGGTAAAACTTCCTCAGCCTTTCCCACAAAAAACGTGACGTTCTCAATCCCGTTGCATTTGGCGTTGTTTCTGGCATCCGCAATAGCGTCTTCCACAACCTCTACCCCGTATACATGCCTCGCTTTCTGCGCAAGAAACAGTGAAATGGTTCCAATCCCGCAATAAAGGTCCCAGACAATTTCTGTTCCAGTTAAGCCCGCATAATTCAACGCCGTCTCATAGAGTTTTTTGGTCTGGACAGGATTGACCTGATAGAATGACAGGGGCGAAATCTGATATTTTATGCTGCCGATATAATCGGTAATATACTCCTGCCCCCATAAGCAAATTATTTCATTTCCCAAAATTACATTGGTATTCCGATCATTCACATTGAGCGTGATACTCGTCATACCTGTAAGCGATTTTAGCTGTTCCAGCAATTTTTCCACATGAGGAACATTCCTGCCATTGACTACCAGGCAGACCATAATCTCCTTTGTGGCAAAACCATAACGCACAAGCACATGACGCACAAGCCCCTTCCCGGAAATTTCATTGTAAGCCGGAATATGATATTCCTCCATAAATGAAATCACCATATTCAGTATTTTCTCATTGGCTTCCACCCCTAGGTAACATTTGCGGTTCGGGATAATTTGATGGCTTCTCGCCGCATAAAATCCTGTGACTATCCTGCCGTCTTTATCTGTCCCAATAGGAAATTGCGCTTTATTGCGATAGAAAAAAGGCTCCTCCATACCGATAATCGGATGAAAAAGGATGCCTTGTCCATTAGATGTTATTTTGTCGCTGAGCGAAAAGCCGCCAATCCTCTCAAGGTTGTCCCGGACTTTCTTTTCCTTAAATATTAACTGCTGCCCATAGTCCATCGCCTGAATCTGGCAGCCGCCGCACTGCCGATAATATTCACATCGCGGCTTAATGCGGCAGGAAGAGGGCGCAAGTACTTCTAACAACCTTCCATATCCATAGCGTTTTTTCATTTTGATAATTTTGATTAAAACTCTGTCTCCAATCACAGCATCCTTAACAAAAAACGCTACGCCGTCCGCTTTTCCAATGCCTGCCCCATCCACTGCCATATCTTCAATCACAAGCTCAAGCACCATATTTTTCTCAAACATTTTATTCCTCACTTGTCTTACGAATATTTGACTCAAACAACCGATTGTAACCTAACCAGCCATTATTTCCATTTCCCGCTGCTAACGCTTCTTTCATCGTCTGCATCTTAGCGTCCGTATTATCAGCAAAACTAAGAGCGACCGCTTCGGCAAGCGCCGGCTTCTTTGGGGAGCCAAATTCCAGCTCTCCGTGGTGCGCTAAAATACAGTGGCGCAGTTCATTTGCAAGCTTTGCTGGAAAGCCCGGGATTGTCTGAATCGCTGCATTAACCATTTCTGCGCCAATCACAATATGCCCCAAAAGCTGTCCCTCATCTGTATAATCATTTTCCGGAAATACCGATAGCTCTTTCATCTTCCCAATATCATGGAAAATTGCTGCCGTAAGCAATAAATCACGGTGAAGGATGGGATACATTTCTGTATAAAAACTGCAAAGCTTTGTTACAGAGAGCGTATGTTCCAACAAACCGCCAACAAACCCATGGTGTACGGTTTTAGCTGCACTGTGGAACTTAAAACGCCGTTCAAAATCTGTGTCTTCCAAAAAGAACTTGGCGCACAGCCCTTTAAGGTAAGGGTTTTTCATTTCTCGGATAAACCTGGTAAGTTCCAGATACATTCCATCAATATCTTTTTCGCTGACAGGCAGATAATCTTCTGGATTATATTCCCCTTCACGCACTTTGCGGACGCGTTTTACATTAAGCTGCAAGGCTCCCTGGAAACTGGTTACATCCCCCATAACATCAATGTAGTCTAAAGCGTCAAATTCATCTATGCCCTGCGAATTGGGGTCCCATACCTTCGCATCCAACAAACCTGTCTTATCCTGTAAAATCAGGGATTCATATGGTTTTCCCGCCTTAGTGAGCGCTGCCTGCCTGCTCTTGCAAAGATAAATCTCACCTACACGCTCGCCCTCCCGCAGGCTTTCAATATATTTCATACATTTACTCCTTCTTATTGTAAAATTCCAACGGTCACCTTGCATTCCAAATCCGTATAGCCTTCGCCGCTTTGGCGTTTTACGGTAATTGTGATTTCGTCCCCTGCTTCCCTCTCATAAACTTTCTGGTAATACTGCACGGTGTTAATAATCTCTTCCCCATTGATAGCCGTAATGACGTCCGCTTCCTGCAGTCCTGCCGCCATGGCTGGAGAATCCAGTTCTACCGATTTAATATATACGCCTTTAGGAATACCAAATTCTTCTGCAATTGCGTTTGTCACAGTACTGATACGCAGCCCTACATAAGAGATATCCAGGTTATTTAACAAATCTTCAATTACCTGTTTAAGCTCAGAAATGGAAAGCGCCGTAATTGTGTTACGGTTATTCTGATTGCTATAACCCTGCAGCACCAGGCCCATCACTTTTCCATTTAAATCAATCAGCACACCGCTCCCATTCTCACTCCCAATAATATCTGTCGTAAAAATCGTATAATTTGTGTCAATTGTAGAAACCATATTCTGGGAGGAAGTGATGGTCCCACACAAAATAGAGTAATTGGTGCCCAACGGGCTGCCAATGGCAATTACAGACATTCCCTGTGTGACACTGTAAGAATTACCTAACTCAGCGACGCTGATTTCATTCATGGTCTCATCCGAAATTTCACTTAATGGGACTGCGATTACAGCAATACCTGTATTCCCATCATATTTTTTCAGGGAAGCAGAAGCTTCGCTTTCATCAATAAATGTTATGTGAATAGACTTAGCATCCGCGATAATCTTTTTCTCTGTCAGTATCAAAAGTTCTTC
Organism: uncultured Lachnospiraceae bacterium; assembly: GCA_949879775.1. GTDB lineage: Bacteria > Bacillota > Clostridia > Lachnospirales > Lachnospiraceae > Petralouisia. The sequence continues at coordinate 7,933 of CATLBW010000052.1, read as the reverse complement.
ATCTTTGTTGCCTATAATAATACCAGAAGAGCTGTTCTCGTTCTCATAGGGCGTATCAAACCAATCCATGCCGCTGGTCACCCCTGTAACCGTCACCATGGATTTATTGGCCTGTTTCCCAATCTCATACAGCTTATTCTGCAACGCCTGGTAGTCCTCTGGCTCTAACTCTTCCTTCACCACAACCGGTTCTTTCTCCGGCTCTTCTTCCGGCATCTCTTCCGGCTCTTCTTCCTCCTCTTTCTTAGGGGCCGGCTGAATTTCCTGTGGCACGACATCCTTGGGGATTTTGATTGTGGATTCTTCTTCCGGATAAAGTTGCTTTTCAATGTGAGGCTTCAAAAGCACAAATACAAAACATGCTGTCACTCCAAATAATACTGCACACAGAAGATTAAAACCTGCTTTGAGCAACAGCCGCCGTTTATTGATGGGTTTGTCCTTTATTTTTTCCTTAATAAATGAAAATTCCTGCTCACCCTGCTCCTGTTGTTTCATAACCGCCCTCCTGATGGATTTATCTTTCATGCGTTTATGCCCAAATACTCGATTTATGTTCCTTTCGTTCACAATAAAATACCGTCTCTTTCCTATTATACGTTTTTCCCCCTATTGTTGCAAGATTTTTCTTTTTGAGTTATACTTTGACCTAAGGAGGGACCCACGCAGTGGGAGGATGCCTTAGGTCTCTTGGAACAGCCAATAATTTATATGGACCTAAGGAGGGATCAATTGGCATGAGGAGGAGCCCTGATGCCTCCTATCGGAATGAGAAAAGTATTATGGGCATGAGGAGGGAACATGTTCCTATGAATAAAAAAATATTACACACCTTAGAATATAACAAAATTATTGACCAGCTTTGCGGACATGCCACTTGCGCTTCCGGCAAGGAGCTTTGCAGGCAGCTACGGCCATCTGCTGACCTTTCGCAGATTTGCATTGCACAGCAGCAGACCAGCGATGCACTGACAAGGATTTATCAGAAAGGCTCCCTTTCTTTTTCAGGCACCCACAATATTGGTGCCTCTTTAAAGCGTCTGGAAATTGGCGGCGTGATGAATATAGAGGAGCTTTTAAAGACGGCTTCTTTGCTGGAAGTTTCTAAGCGCGCCAAAGCATATTCCCGCAGTGAAAGGGCTGAGGAACGAAAAGATTCGCTGGATGGGCTGTTTGCAGGGATAGAGCCTTTAACGCCGCTGCTGGATGAAATCCGGCGTTGTATCCTGTCTGAGGATGAGATTGCAGACGACGCTTCAGCAAACCTTAAAAATATACGCAGGTCTATCCGTAATGTGAATGATAAAATCCGCAGCCAGATGAACACGATGCTGAACAATGCCGACACGCGCAGCCACTTGCAGGATACGGTTATTACTATGCGCAGCGGGCGCTACTGCCTGCCAGTCAAAGCGGAAGCAAAAGGACACGTGCCGGGCATGATCCACGATCAGTCTTCCACAGGCTCCACCTTATTTATTGAGCCAATGGCGGTCGTAAAGCTGAACAATGATTTAAAAGAACTTTTTCTTAAAGAACAGGATGAAATTGAAGCCATTCTTGCCACACTCAGCAGCCAGGCGGCGGAACATATAACTGAGCTGCAAAACAATTACGAAATACTGACGGAACTCGATTTTATTTTTGCCAAGGGCTCCTTGGCAAAACAGCACAACGGCACAGCGCCTTTGTTTAACGAGGAACGGCGCATACGAATACGCAAAGGACGCCATCCGTTGCTTGACAGCCGCAAAGTTGTGCCGATTGATATTCACCTTGGGGATGAATTTGACTTACTGATAGTGACAGGGCCTAACACTGGAGGCAAAACGGTCTCCCTGAAAACAGTAGGGCTTTTTACCCTGATGGGGCAGGCTGGACTGCATATCCCGGCAAATGACCGTTCGGAACTGTCTGTTTTCCAGGATGTATTTGCAGATATTGGGGACGAGCAAAGCATTGAACAAAGCCTCAGCACATTTTCTTCACACATGACGAACATTGTTTCTATTTTGCAGAATGCCGATGAAAATTCGCTGGTCTTGTTTGACGAACTCTGTGCTGGGACAGACCCTGCTGAGGGAGCGGCCCTTGCCATTTCCATCCTGTCGCGGCTTCATAACTACGGCATCCGCACAATGGCGACCACACATTATAGTGAACTGAAAGTGTTTGCCCTTTCCACGCCAGGCGTAGAAAATGCCAGTTGTGAATTTTCAGTAGAAACATTAAGCCCGACATACCGGCTTCTTATTGGCATTCCCGGTAAGAGCAACGCTTTTGCCATCTCTGGCAAACTCGGCCTTTCCCAAGACATCATAGAAGACGCAAGGAAACGTATGTCAGAGGAAGACGAGAGTTTTGAAGATTTAATTTCCGATTTGGAGGCAAGCCGCATCACCCTTGAGAAAGAGCGGCTGCAAGCAGAGCAGTACCGCCAGGAAACGGAACGTCTAAAACAGAAGCTTGTGGAAAAACAGGAACGCTTAGACAACCAGCGTGACAAAATTCTGCGCCAGGCGAATGAAGAAGCCCACACTATCCTCAGGGAAGCCAAAGAAACTGCCGACCAGACCATTAAAAACTTCCACAAATATGGACAGGCGAACCCTAATATAAAAGAAATGGAGCAAGAACGCAGCAAACTCAGGGAAAAAATGGGCAGCCTGGAAAAAAATATGGGATTAAAGCAAAAAGAACAGGAAAAAAGCCACAAAATCCCCAAGAATTTAAGGATTGGCGATTCGGTAAAGGTCCTCAGCATGAACCTCAAAGGCACAGTGCATACCCTCCCAAACGAAAAGGGCGATCTGTATGTACAGATGGGCATACTCCGTTCTTTGGTAAATATACGAGATATCGTTTTGTTGGAGGATGCGCCCGTCCTGGGAAACAAAAAAAGTTTCACCGGCGCCGGCAAGTTAAAGATGACAAAATCCGCTTCCATTTCAACGGAAATCAACCTTATTGGCAAGACAACCGATGAGGCGGTTGCCCTTTTGGACAAATACCTTGACGATGCTTACCTTGCACATATGTCGTCCGTGCGGGTTGTCCATGGCAAGGGGACCGGCGCATTGCGCAAAGCCGTGCACAATCATTTAAAACGCTTGAAATATGTGGAATCTTTCCGCCTTGGTGAGTTTGGGGAAGGTGATTCCGGCGTCACTATTGTAACCTTTTCATAATATATGCAAGTTATAACATTTACCCCAAAGGAGGAATGACATGGCGTCAAAACAGAAAATCCTAATCGTAGACGACGATGTAAATATCGCGGAGCTGATATCGCTTTACCTGACAAAGGAATGTTACGACACCCGCATGGTACATGATGGCGAGGAAGCCCTTTCAGTATATGAACAGTATGGGCCGAACCTGATTTTGCTGGACTTGATGCTCCCGGGTATTGACGGCTATCAGGTCTGCCGGGAAATACGCGCGAAAGCCAACCTGCCCATAATTATGCTTTCCGCCAAAGGGGAAATCTTTGACAAAGTATTAGGGCTTGAGCTGGGGGCGGACGACTATATCATGAAACCCTTTGATTCCAAAGAACTTGTCGCCCGCGTAAAAGCTGTCCTGCGCCGTTATCAGCCGGCCAAGCCGGAGGCTCCTTCCGCCGATATAAAGTGCGTGGAATATCCTGAACTTACCATTAACCAGAGCAATTATTCTGTTATTTACCAGGGGCATCCTGTCGATATGCCGCCCAAGGAACTGGAGCTTTTATATTTCCTTGCCTCTTCCCCGAACCAGGTATTTACCAGGGAGCAGTTATTAGACCATATCTGGGGCTATGAATACATCGGGGACACCCGGACTGTCGATGTGCATGTAAAACGCCTGCGCGAGAAAATCAAAGACCATGAAACATGGAGCATTGCCACCGTCTGGGGCATCGGCTATAAATTTGAGGTGAAATCGTGAAACGGACCTTGTATTTAAAAATTTTGTTGGGATATGCATTGTTGGGAATTATGGGATTTGTAACGGTTTTCACGCTAACTTCCCGCCTCACGTTAAACTATATAGAAAAAAAGACTATTTCCAGCCTTTACCGCGAATCCAATCTTCTGGCAGCCAGCTACGCTGCCAATTATTACCGCGGGACGATGACGCTGACGGACGTTAAGACCCAATTTGAGGCAATTGCGGATTATTTGGGCACAGAGATCTGGGTAATTGACCGTAATGGGAAAATATTGATAAACAGCCTTCCTGATTCCGCTCCCGAGACTGTCATTGAGGATTTTGACATTTCATCCTTTGGCACGCAATATTACCAAAAAGGCACGTTTTTTGGTATGTTCCCGGAAGAAATGCTGTCAGTTTTTTCACCTATTACCATTAACTATAAGGTGCGCGGCTATGTGCTGATCCACCGTTCTATAGCTGACTTAACCGCTTACAAAGATGGGTTGTTAAACATTTCCTATATAACCCTTGCCATTATCTTTTTCTGTGCGTTTATTGTGCTCGTGCTCTTCACTTTCACGGTATACCTGCCCATCCGCAAAATGACCCGCGCAGCGAAAGATTACTCGGAAGGGAATTTTGATACCTCAATTGACATCCACACCAATGATGAAATGGGTTACCTTGCTGCTTCCATCAACTATATGGCAGCAGAATTGTCCTCCTTAGAAGAAGACCAGCGGAAGTTTATCGCCAATGTATCGCATGATTTCCGCTCCCCGCTCACATCCATCAAAGGTTATATTGAAGCCATCATGGACGGCACTATCCCCCATGAAGCGCAAGATAAATACCTGAACATTATCCTTTTTGAAACGGAACGCCTGAACAAGCTGACCCAAAGCATGCTGGAATTAAACAAATTTGGCGTCAAGGGCTCTATGATGGACATCACTGAATTTGACGTCAACCACACAATCAAGATGGTTGTCCAGTCCTTTGAAGGAGTCTGCAAACAGAAAAAAATTTCCTTTGAACTGATTTTGACAGGACAGACATGTTTTGTCTCCGCAGACATGAGCAAAATCCAGCAGGTGCTTTATAACCTGATTGACAATGCCATCAAATTCAGCCATTTTGAATCCTCTATCACAGTTGAGACTACGGAAAAAAATGATAAAGTATTTATCTCTGTCAAAGATTCCGGCATCGGCATCCCCAAAGACAGCATAAAAAAAATCTGGGAGCGGTTCTACAAAACAGATTTATCCCGCGGAAAGGATAAGCGCGGCACCGGGCTGGGGCTTGCTATCGTTAAGGAAATTATTTCCTCGCACAATGAGAACATTAATGTCATCAGCACGGAGGGCGTAGGAACTGAATTTATTTTTACCCTTCCCATGGCGCCAAAAGAAAGCGGGCTGTAGAAGGGCTGTCACATTTTGTACTCCACGCTCTGTAAAATCAGCCCTTTTGCCGGCAGCATAGCTCCAGCATTCTCCCTAAGCCCATCCTCCAAAACCTGCTTGACATTTGAAGGAATTCTCTCCCCAACGCCAACTTCTGCCAATGTACCCGCCACAATCCGTACCATATTATGCAAAAAGCCGTTTCCGCTTATGATAATATCAACCTCTTCCCCCTTGCGGATTACATCAAGCCTGTCTATCGTGCGCACTGTAGATTTCTTTTTAGAAGGATTCCTGCAAAATGCCATAAAATCATGGGTCCCTACCAGATAACCGGCTGCGCGCTGCATAGCGTCCACGTCCAGGTGCGCTTCTATAGTATGCATCCACTTCCGTTCAAATACATTTGGGCTGCTGCTGTTGAATATCCGATAGCAGTAAGTCTTCCTCACGGCAGATAACCTCGCATGAAACCTTTCCGGCGCCTCCTCCATCTGTACAACCCCTATGTCTTCTGGCAGGTAAAGGTTAACATAGTCCTGGATTTCTTTTACTGTCATCTCAACGGATAAACGGACATTTGCCACCTGCCCCTTAGCGTGCACTCCGGCATCCGTGCGGCCGGACCCCTGCACCGCCACCTCTTCGCCTTCCAGCCTTGTGAATATGCTGTTCAGCTTCCCTTGGATAGTATTGTCTGTGATTTTTTGGCTCTGCCATCCTTTATAGCGGGTTCCATCGTACGCAATAACCATTTTATAATTTTTCTTCATAATTTATTACCTCTCTTTTCTCAAGTGGACCAAGATGTCCTTCTTATTATACCATTGCCATCAAACATTTCTTTGAGGCCATTCACTGCAAGCTCCGGTGTGCCAAAGCGCAAGCGTCATTTCTTTTCCTAAACATTATAAGATATTTTGGTATCTTTTTCTATAGGGTTTCTTTCTTGGGTTTCCCCTTAACGGATTGATTTTTATAAGAATATATGGTAATATTATTTTGTTCTATATAGAAATGTTCTAATACGAATAAAGGTGGCGGCTTGGAAACAAAGGGTGGATTTTATATTACGCAAATTAAACAGCTTCAAGACCGGATTTTTGAAAGGTTATTGATTGAAAAAGGCATTGAAATAAGCGGTGGGCAGGGAAGGATTTTGTTTGTTTTATGGAAAGAGGATAATCTTACAATCAGTGAAATAAGCGAGAAAACTTCTCTTGCGAAAAATACGGTATCTGTGGTAATAAACGGGATGGTGAATAAAGGGATAGTGGAAAGGAATGTCAATCCCGGCAACCGCCGCCAGACCATAGTATCGCTTACCCAATATGCTAAATCCTTACAGGCGGACTATGAGGCGGTGTCCCAGCAGATGAACGCATTGTTTTACCAAGGGTTTTCTGAAGGGGAACAGAAACAATTTGAACAGTATTTGGCACGGATTCTGGAAACCTTGACGGGTATTCTCCATACAGCAAAATAATCAAAAGGGCAGGAAGGAGCATGTGAAACATTTCTGGAATGGCTTTCGAGGAAACAGCAGGCACCGCTACCGATGGAAAGGAGGGTTTTCATGGTAACAAGGGAACATATTATTACATTTATCCAAAAACAAAAAACAGCCTTTGTTGGTTCTGTGGATGAAGATGGTTTTCCGAATCTAAAAGCAATGTTTGTGCCGCGTAAGATAGAAGGCAATTGTTTCTATTTTTCGACGAACACATCTTCCATGCGATCACAGCAATTTATAAAGAATCCAAAAGCAAGCGTCTATTTTTATCAAAGAGGGCGTTTCAAGTATGAAGGAATTATGCTGACTGGCACAATGGAAGTATTGCAGGATGATGGCATAAAACAGGAAATATGGTGTACAGGGGACACTATGTATTACAAGCAGGGTGTGACAGACCCGGATTATTGCGTATTGAAATTCACGGCAATAAAAGGCAGGCATTATTGTGATTTAAAATCAGAAAGTTTTAACGTTGTGGATTTAGGGTAATGGAAGCATATCAAAACTTATCAGGATTAGGAAGGATGAAGGCTATGGAAGAATTGAAAAGCATTATGGAGAAATTTGCAGCATCTGGTTGGGAATTAATTTCCGCTCCTGCACAGGCGTGGTTAGAGGGGGCGGGTGATAAAGATGCGTTGGTAGCAGCTATCCGGCAAGCGGATGAAGAGTGCGGCAGTTGTGGGTGCGAGTTTGACCCGTTGTATAAGAAAGCCTTAGAAATATTAGCCCAGTAGGTAATTGGGGGCTTTTTGCATATCATTCTAATGTATGCTGGAAGATCGCGAGATGTTTAAGGCGCCGAAGTGCGTATAGGCTGCCATGCCATTGTGCAGCAATTTATTAATTTGAATATACCTGTATTTAGGACCGCCTTTCGCTGTGGGCAGAAGACCATGGTGAAAGGCGGTTTTTCATCTTATAGGATTAGGGTGCCAAAAGGTCTGAATTTCCCTTGCAGGTCAATTTCCTCAATCTTGCACCACAATATCTATCAACGATGCGCCGCATCGCCTCAAGATATTGTAGCACAATCTTGAAAAAATTTGCTCTGCAATGAAAATGGACCTTTTGACACCCTAACCCTTAT
>CATLBW010000051.1 GCA_949879775.1 uncultured Lachnospiraceae bacterium | reverse complement strand
AAAGCGAAGAGGTGAAGGAAAGCGCAGAATCCAAGGAGGAAAGCGAAGAGGTGAAGGAAAGCGCGGAATCCGAGGAGAAAGGCGCAGAGGAAAGCGCAGAATCTGAGGAGAAAAGCGAAGAGGTGAAGGAAAGCGCAGAATCTGAGGAGAAAAGCGAAGAGCCGACTGTGAAAAAGGAAGATGTGAAATCGGCGCCAGCCCCAAATAAGGATGATGCGTCTAAGGCAGCAAAAGGCAAGGCTAACACATCCCAGGCAAAAGACGGCGAAAATGCGTCGTCAGATACAGATGGTGACGGTTATGTCAGCTTAGCGGAATTAAAGGAGCAAAAAACCGGCCTTCCGACAAGAGAAGTTACAAAGGGTGAGAGTGATCCGCAGAGTTTTGTCAATAATGCTGTGAATGAGATGGTTCCGGATGCAATGAGCGGGCTTGATGCGTCCGCCAAGGTAAAGGTTACGTTCGCCCCTGGCGAAAATGAGAAGCAGATTAAGTTCCGCATCAAGGATGACGATAAGCCAGAGGGGCAGGAGGCGTTTACGCTTCTTTTGACAGACCCTGAAAATGCGGAGGTTTATCAGGTGACGTCGCTTTCTGTGATCATTGAGGACGATGAGCAGGCGGAACGCTCGAAGGTATCCTTCACGCAACCGGAGTACGTTTCTAAGGATGGCAAGGCAGTCGTTACCATCAAGCGTGAAGGTGCGGAATATTCGATTGCGGACCTTGAAATCCGCAGTAGCGGGGATACCGCAAAAGCCGGCGTGAATTATAATGAAGTCCATCAGGCGGTCGCTTTTGCGCCGTATGAAATGGAGAAGAAGGTAGAGATCCCGGTTGCAGGCCAGGGCAGGTTTGAGGTTGTGATGTCTGAGTTTGGCTCTTGCGAGGCGGGGGAGCTTACGCGCGCCGCCATTTCGGTGCAGGAAGACGCGGGCGTACAGCCGCAGTCAGATTCCGGAATACAGGCGCAGGCGGCCTCAAGCTTTGATATTAAAATTAACGGCCATAATTATAGGGTTGAGTATAACTGGGGGGACGCCAAAGGTAAAATTATGGACCCGAGCTATACCATCCCAGTCTGGGCAGGAGAATATTATTTCCCATCGGACGCGGCGCATGGTGGAATTTTCAGCTATGCACATTGGGACGGAAACAAGCCCGGTGGGACAAGGAACAGCCACTATCAGCAGGACAATGGTTCTGATATGTCCAAAAATTACGGCAAACTGTACTATTATGATTGGCGCACTACGAAAAAAGGTCGTGTTTGGACAGAATCATCGGAGGTTCCGGCGATTTATTACCGTTATGTGGCGCCGGACTGGACAATGACCGCGAAAACGTATGGCGGACAGAGATGCCAATTCCGTCTGCAGTCAACAAAATCAAGAAAGGGTTATGATACCACACAGGACGTGACAGGCCAGTTTGACCGTACCCGCGACAAGGGTATAATTCAAATCGGCGACAAAACCAACCGTAATTCGGACGGTCTGTTTCGGATGTATGCATACTCCATTGACCAGGAAAAAAATAAGACGCCGAAATCCTACTTGAACTTTTACGGCGCGGCGGCAATGTTTAAACGGTATGACGTAAGCTTAGAGGCACCGGAAGGCAAGACGTTCCTTACGCCTACCGGCAAGACAGATCCGATTGAGCCGGTGCAGGCAGAAGTAAAGTGCGGCGCGCAGCTCTTATACCAGCATGAGAGCCGTGCAATCTATCCCAATCCTGAGACGTCCGGGTCTAATTTGGTGTTTACGCTTAAAAGCTCGCATGTAAATGGACATGATGGGAAGTATGGATCTCTCAGCGGATACAAAATTACCGTAGGGACCGGTGGAAACAATGCTAAGAATTTAAATTATCCGCAGGATTTTATTTCCTTTTTGGATAATCGCAAAAATAGTACAAAGGGTTACATTGATTATGGAAAAAAGGCTGTCGAGAACGAAATTAAAAAAATAAATAAGAATCTTGATACGATACCCTTCGACTGTTACTTTATTGACTGGATTGAAAGCGAGCAGGTAAATACCAGCTCGGATGGCAATAGCTATAAGCAACTGCTGAAATTCAAGCCGATTTATAATTATAATGACGTTAAGGTGAATGTTCTTGCAGCCAGAGGCGGCAGTGGGCAATTTAAGAACAGCCAGCTTCAGGCAGGAAAGAAAGTAACGTTTCATGCAGGCGACCTGCTTGACCTTTCCATGACGCCGGGCGATGCTATGACCCGTGTGGCGGGTTATGACGTATCCACGGACGGCGGCCAGCATTTTGATACGGTTACAAGCACAAGCTCCCTGTTTTTGGAATCATCCACTGAATATACGATTCGTCCTGTATTTGAGAAAGACGAGAACCATATTGAGATTATTTTTGCAGACGATACGGCAAGGAACAATCTGAAAGTGGAAGAAACCATCCCGCAAAGCGAATTAATTTTTAACAGCCTGTTTCGGGGACGCACGATACTGAATTTAAATCCCGAAGCGTCGACGGTGCAGGGGAAGATGAAACCGACGGTAGGGCAGGACTACACCGTCAGGATCAAAGTGACGGGAAAGCCGACACGGGCAGGGTATGTCTACCGTCCGGTGATTAAAGATAATATGACGGGGGAGACCTATAATACCCAGACATACTACATGAATGCCAGGACAAGGAAGGAAGATAACGTACTGACAGTTTCGGTTATAGAGGTCATGGAATCGGAGCTTTGCAATTATACGGTGGAGGGCAATGTGGTAAGCGCCATAAAGCCAATTTTAGACGACGGGCAGGCATTAAAGGAGCTGCCGGTAGTGAATATGTCTGTTATGGTCGGACAGGGGCAGGATGCGAGTGGTACAGTGACTGCCGTTGCCGCGCAAACAGACTCCAACGGTGAATACAGCTTAATGGATGTGTATGGCAGGCCAAATGACAGGATTCCGGTTCTGATTTCAAACGGCATAGGACGGGGGCAGATCGCAGAAATTGTACTGCCGAGTGTAAGCCGCGGGCAGGACGGCGTGTGCCATGCCAACGTCGGCAAATTAACCATGAAGTATCCTTCGGGGATTCCCAAGGTTACCGATATCAGTTACAATTACAATAATGCCGCGAATAACCAGAGCAGCGACAATACGCATAATTCCATCAATATTTATGACGATACGCTGAATATCACCGCCTCTGTGAATCTGGCGGGAAGAAAGATTGAAGAGGCGGTTTTCACGGTTTATTCGGTGGAAGGGACCAAGACGGAATACCACGCATCTCCCTCTGACACGGATAAGGGGAAATTTAAGTTCTCCATAGAGAAGATGGTGGATAACCTGCGCAATGGCGACCGCATTTCCGTACGGCTGGTGGATCAGGAAAAGTATACCATGACGCTTGGCGGGTCAAATACATCCACAGTCAATATGGAATATCCGGATGTTGATACCGGAATCGTATTCTATACGGAAAACGTCTTAAGCGTGCCGCAGTATTACGAGACGTCGCCTGCGCCTACGGCGAACATCCCGATTGTCGGCGCGGCGAACGGCCATGCCAATACAGGGCTTTTAACCTTTTCCAAGACCTATTGGGATGATAGTCAGAGCGGCTACACGCTTGACATTAATATCTCAGGCAGCGGTACCAACACGGGTTCGAAAACAGAAAAAGAAAAATTAGCGTCGCTTAATAAGTATAAGAAAGAGGTCGAAACGGATAAGAAAACCAACAGGCTTAATGCGGAAACTGTCATGATGAGACAGACATCTGCTGCCATGGAAAATAAGTTCCTGGAGACTGGTGATGAACAGGCTGAGGTTGACAAATACTGGTGGGACCAATCGATAGAAAACAATGAGAAAATGCTTAAGGAGCTGGGCGGCAACAACCATGCCAAGGATATGCGTGCGGGAATGACAAAAGCTAAGGTTCTGAGCGGAAGCGTGAACGTGATGCTGTCGCTGGAGTTCATTAGGGATTCCAAAGGGGATTATCTGTTATGCTATGGCGCTGTGACGATTGGAGGAACGTTTAAATTTAACAAGAGCTTCTACACAGCGATTTCTTTTGTGCCGTGTTTCTTTAACTTAAACGGAACGCTTCAGGTAAATTTGGCGCTCGGCGCTTCCACGCCTGATGCGCGCGATGCATACACGGAGGGCGAATTCCAGAGCCTTTCCGGAAATATCGCCGAGGTGTTTGGAGATGCGGGGCTGGATACGAAAACAGATATTATGTTTAAGGGGACCGGGCAGGTAGGCGTAGGCCTCTGCGGAGTCCTGTCAGCAAGGGGATATGTGTCGATCCAACTGCAATTTGACGTAGGCACAAGCGGCAATGATGTAGGTCTAGGGTTTTTATTTGGAACTGAGGGAGGCATCGGGTTTGATATATTGGTCGGCACGATTAACATAAATCTATTCACGGCTCAGGTTGGCGTTGGTACGCTGGAGGGCAAGACGTCATACAGCTTCTTTGGCGGGCTGGTGCAGGATAAGATCAAAAGCGCCGGACGGGCCTTCGCAGATACAAACGGTCAAGATGTTAAAGTACTGTCGGAGGATGGCAAAACTATTACGACCTACCGCGAAGCGGACGCTGGCACGGCAGACATGTCCGCATTTGGGAAAAACAGGCTGCGCGCAAGCTTAGAGGCAGATTCCATGACGACGCTGCTTTCACCGGCGGCGGAGCATACAAGGCCGCAGATTACGCTGCTTGACAAAGGCAAGAAGCTGATTACCTTTATTGGCAACGGAGGCAAGAACACACACGCTTTGTTCTATTCCGTATATGACGGCACGAAGTGGAGTGAGCCAAAGCAGGTAGCGGATGATGGCACCATGGACTCCGTGCCGGATGTATTGAACCTGGGAAGCAAGGTGATCATTGCCTGGGCGGACGCAGATAAAACATTTGCCGCTGACGATGCGGCGAAAGATAAGCTTTCTTCCATGGGCATTTCATTGGCAGTCTATGACGTGCAGACAGGCGTTATGTCAGAAGAGAGAACGATTGTCAAGGATGCATACTGCAACCTTGCCCCGCAGCTTTCGGAGTCGGGCGGCAATGTCTATTGCAGCTACATGAAGCGTGACTTGAAGGATGTGGAGAGCGAAGAGGATATCCTTGATATGGAAGGCATTTATTCCACGATGGCGTATGTGAAGTACCGAATCGAGGATAAGGAGCTTGAGACGAACGAGGAGTTTGTCACGGTTGAGCATCCCACAATCACAGACCCGCTTGTATTTGATTACCATATGGAGACAGTTGAGGTCGGGGGAGACAGTTATCTTGTCTCTGCATACACGATTGACGAGGATGGCAGGCTTTCCACCGGAGGAGACAGGGGCTTGTGGATGAAGCTTAAAAATCTTACCACGGGAAAGGAATATTATCCGATGCAGATTGAGCAGCCGGACAGCGCCGCAAGCGCGCCAAAGCTTAACGAGCTTGACGGCAGGCTATATCTGTCGTATTTGACAAATGGAAATACGTTTGGCCTGTTAGACGTAAGCGGCCTGTTGGAAGATATCTTTACAGGGCCAACGGAAACGGGGGCAGATTTGGTTAGCGCTGACGTCAGCGTATATAAAAATGCTGATGCAAAGGATCAGAACTGGTATAAGAAGACAGCGGCTGACCTAAAGATGACGGCCGAAGGTTATGAGCATACGATCTATGATAAGCTCACAAGAGGTGAATTTGAGGTAGACAAAACAGGACTCAAGCAGCGTGAGGAATCCGAATCCGCCGGTTTTGATTATACGCTTACAAGCAATGGCAAGGATTTATATCTGTTCTTTACCGACGTTTCAAGTAAGGACAACGGGACGTATTCTACCGGCAGGGAGCTGTACGGCATGCGTTACCACCGTAAAGACGACAATGCGGCCCTGGGCGATACGCAGACAGATACGGAAGACGGAGGGTTTTTTGCCGCATCGCAGATTACCGATTATAACAAAGTGATTGATGAGATGGATGTCGTGATGACAGAGGACAACAGAATCAGCGTGGTGTCGAATTACTATGAACAGGGCATTGGAGCGGACGGAGGAATCCAGTACGGCGATAATACGTTGGCAGAGCTTGACTTTGAGCCGGTAAGCTCCATTGATTTGAAACCTGGCTCTATATCATGTGAAGAGATGGTTGTTGGTGAAGAGACACAGGTTACGTTTGAGGCGCAAAATACCGGCATGATTCCGGCGGAAGACGGATTTGAATATCGGATTACAAAATTTGTAAACGGCAAAGAGACAGAGCTTGTCAAGGGTGAATCGGATAAGGTTTTAGAGCCGGGAGAGAGTGAGGAAATCCATGCTCCTGTCACTCCGGAAGGAGAAAAGGCAGATATGGAGCTGCGCTTCTATCTCCATGAAAAAGGAACGGCAGAATCGAACGAGCCGTCCGATAAGGTAACGGTGAAGTATAAGAGCATCTTAGAATTTACGGAAAGCGAAATTGCCTGGGAAGACGGAGGGGCAAATGTCACTGCTGAAATTGAAAACAATGGCAGAAAGGCTTCCGAGCCGACAAAGGGAACCTTGTATTCGGTTGACCGCGAGGGCAAAAAGCTGACCTCTTATGGAACGTTTGACGTCCCTGCGCTTGCATCGGGCGAGGCGCACAGCATTGCGCTGTCATTTGTGCCGAAGGCTTCTGATTTCTCAGATCTAGGAATCATGGAGTTGGAGCTTGATGTGCCATCTGGCGATAAAGATCTGGCAAACGACCGGCTTACGCTCCACTCCTCACAGCCTGCACTTGCCGAGATCAATGATGGGGCTAAGGGCATAGATTTGACGACGGGCAATAGCGTTACGCTTAAGACGGTTGCCGCGCCATGGGGCGATGATGCAGGAGAAGTGAAATATTACAGCGAGGACAACAGCATTGCGTCCGTAGATGAGAAAGGCGTGGTAACGGGACACAGCAAGGGAACCGTGACCGTATATGCGTACTATCCAAAGAACAACATATCAGACAGCATTGAGGTGACCGTAAGCGGCGAGTGCACAACACATAAATGGGAAGACGTCAAAGTGACTAAGACGGCAACCTGTAAAGAAACAGGCGCGAAGACACAGAAATGTTCCGT
Source organism: uncultured Lachnospiraceae bacterium (assembly GCA_949879775.1). Lineage (GTDB taxonomy): Bacteria > Bacillota > Clostridia > Lachnospirales > Lachnospiraceae > Petralouisia. The sequence continues at coordinate 15,175 of CATLBW010000051.1, read as the reverse complement.
GTGCGGCAAGACACAAACCGTTTCCCTCCCCAAGGACGCCAAGAACCATGCAAAGTATGGCACGACGAAAAAAGTAACAAAAGAGGCGACATTGAAAGCGGCAGGGAAGGCTGCATATATCTGTAAGGGATGCGGCAAGACGGTCAAGACGGAATCCATCGCCAAATTAAAATCTTCTGCGGATGTAACCGTTAGCTGGAAAGCCGCCAAGAACGCGAAGAAGTACAAAGTGCAGGTATTTGCAGGGACAAAGGCGAAGGGCAAGGCTGTCGCTACGGTAACAACGAAAAAGGCCTCCGCTAAGATTAAGGGTGCAAAGCTTGTGGCAGGCAAGAAATATATTGCCAAGGTAACCGCCCTTAACAGCAAGGGCAAAGCCTTAAAGCAGGCGGTAAAGATTACCAAGAACAAGAAATTCACATCTGTCCTCAAGCAGCCTTTATCAAAGGTAAAAGCAACGGGCAAAGCGAAAAAGAGCGTAACCGTCACATTTAAGGAGGTTACCAAAGCAAATGCAGATAAGATTACGGTAGTTGTTAAGAACGCAAAGGGCAAGAAGGTGGTTTCTAAAACATTCACCAACACGAAGTCCTTAAAGAAGGTTGTCGTAAACAGCAAAAAGCTCACGAAGGGCAAATATACGGTAACCGTAACAGCTAAGAGCGGCAAGCTGAAAGCCACCGCAATTACCTTGAAAAAAGTTAATGTAAAGTAAGGGGATTCTCATCCCAGCTTACACTCCACAAAAGGCAGCCCTGGGAAACCGGGGCTGCCTTAGGTCTTGCATCAAGGGAAGTAATGGATTAAAATGTTTGAAAGATACGGAAATGAAGGAAGAATATAAGCAGGGCGCTTGCCGCTTGTTTTGCATGGTATATTGTGCAGGCAATTGACAATAATTTATACCGCTGCTGTTTTTTCAGCGGCGCTGCTTACGCCCTCTCTTTTTTGTGCAGGCAAAGAGAGGATGGGCGGGGGGAAAACTGTTAAAATGGCTATATCCGAAAGGAGTGAATGTAGAGATGGAATGGATAGAAAGATTAAACAAAGCGATTAGTTATATTGAGGATAACCTCACAGATAAAATTGATTATGAGGAGCTTGGGCGCATTGCCTGCTGTTCGTCCTATCATTTTCAGAGGATGTTTTCCTATATGGCGGGCATGCCGTTGTCTGAATATATCCGCAAGAGGAGAATGTCGCTGGCCGCTGTTGATATACAGGGAGAGGATGTGAAAATTATTGATGTGGCTCAGAAATACGGCTATAGTTCCCCGACTGCATTTAACAGGGCGTTTCAGTCGATTCATGGGATTGCTCCATCAGCAGTAAAAGCAGGCGGCGTATCTGTCAAATCGTTTCCGCAGATTACATTCAAAATTACAGTCAAAGGAGTAGAAGAGATGAATTATCGGATTGAGGCGAAAGAATCATTTCGCATTGTGGGCGTGTCTGTACCGCTGGAGAAAGAAATCGAAAAGAATTTTGCAGTTATTCCCTCGAAGTGGCAGGAGGTTTCCACAAACGGGACGTTGCAGGAGCTGATAGGGATGATGGATACGGAGCCAATGGGCGTGCTTGGCGTCAGCACTTGCAACAGCGAGGAACAATGGCGGTATTATATTGCGGTTTCCTCTTCCAAGGGAAATGAGAAATATGAGGAATATACCGTGCCGGCGGCTACCTGGGCGATTTTTCCTGGGACCGGGACGAACCAGTCTATCCAGGAGCTGGAGAAACGTATTGTCACGGAGTGGCTTCCGACGTCCGGCTACGAATACGGCGACGCCCCGGATATCGAGGTCTATATCAGCCCAGACCCTCAAAATGCCAAGTATGAGGTGTGGATTCCCATAACGAAGAAACAGGCGTAAACATGAGCCTGCCGATCATGGTCGGCAGGCTTTTCCACTTTCTTCTTGACTTTTCTGCCATACAAAAATATAATTTATGCTTAGGTAAAGCATTTAGCGCGGTTCCCAGGCTGACAGGGGGCAGGCGATGTGGAAATATGAGAAAACGGAGGAGAAACTATGGCGCTGGCGAAAAAGCCGGTAAACGGCATGAAGGATATTTTACCGGAAGAGATGCAGATTCGGGATTATGTGATGAATGTGATTAAGGAGACTTACCGCAGTTTTGGATTCACCCCCATTGAGACGCCATGCATGGAGAATATTGCGAACCTCAGCAATAAGCAGGGCGGGGAGAACGAGAAATTGATTTTTAAGGTGTTAAAGCGCGGGGAGAAGCTTAAATTGGAAACGGCGCAGACGGAGAATGACGTCGTTGATTTCGGTATGCGTTACGATTTGACCGTGCCTTTGGCGCGTTTTTATTCTAATAATGCCAACAATTTGCCGTCTCCCTTTAAGGCGCTGCAGATGGGCAATGTCTGGCGTGCGGACCGTCCGCAGAGGGGGAGGTATCGCCAGTTCATGCAGTGCGATATTGATATATTAGGAGAGCCGAGCAACCTTGCTGAAATTGAATTGATTCTTGCAACGACGACCACGCTTGGCAAGTTAGGCTTCAAAAATTTCCAGGTCCGCATCAATGAGCGGAGGATTTTAAAGGCGATGGCAGCGTACAGCGGCTTTGCCCAAGAATCGTACGACACAGTTTTTATTATCCTTGATAAAATGGACAAGATTGGCATGGACGGCGTAGCGGAAGAACTTGCCAAAAACGGCTATGCGAAAGGGCCAATCGATAAATATCTGTCACTCTTTGCGCATTTGCAAGGCAAAGAGGAAGTAGCGGACGGCGTAGCTTTCCTTGCCGAAGAATTGGGAGAGTACCTGGACGCGGAGGTTGCCAGGAACCTGAAAGAGATTGCGGCGAGCGTCAATGCGACAAAGGCGGCGGATGTCTCACTGGTATTTGACCCTACGCTGGTACGCGGCATGTCCTATTATACAGGGACAATTTTTGAGATTGCCATGCCCGAATTTGGTGGAAGCTGCGGCGGAGGCGGGCGATATGATGAAATGATTGGTAAGTTTACTGGTAATCAAGTGCCGGCATGTGGTTTTTCTATTGGTTTTGAGCGCATCATTTTACTGCTTTTGGAGCAAGGCTTTGAGGTTCCGGGGCAGTCAGAAAAGATTGCTTATCTGATAGAGAAAAATTATCCGGGTGAAAAGCTGGCGCAAGTGATAGCCCAGGCGCAGAAAGAGCGGGCATTGGGAAAACAGGTGCTGGTGGCAAGGATGAATAAGAATAAAAAATTCCAGAAAGAAAAACTGACGGCAGAAGGGTATCAGGAATTTCGGGAGTTCTTTAAGGAAACAAGGGCTTAGCAATAGCTTCCTTATAAATAGGAGCAATCATAGGAGGGATTATCATGGCAGAGTCAATGAAAGGGATGCACAGGAGCCATCGGTGTACGGAAGTTTCCAGCGCAAATATCGGGGAAACTGTCACAGTCATGGGCTGGGTGCAGAAAAGAAGAAATTTAGGAAGTTTGATTTTTATAGATTTGCGGGACCGTTCCGGCATCTTGCAGATTGTATTTGACGAACCCAAAGTGGGCGTTGAGGGATTTGCAAAAGCAGGCGCCTTGCGCAGCGAGTTCGTAGTGGCAGTCACAGGAACCGTGGAAAAGAGAACGGCTGCGGTCAATGAGAATTTAAAGACCGGAGATATCGAGGTGATTGCGTCGGATATGCGGATTTTGTCAGAGTCGGAGACGCCGCCGTTTCCGATTGAGGAGAACTCACAGACGAAAGAGGATTTGCGGCTGCGCTACCGTTACCTGGATTTGCGCAGGCCGGACATCCAGCGGAACCTTATGATGAAAAGCAAAGTAGCGATGCTTTTGCGCAATTTCATGGAGAAAGAAGGGTTTCTGGAGGTTGAGACGCCAATACTTACGAAATCCACGCCGGAGGGGGCAAGGGATTATCTTGTGCCCAGCCGCGTACATCCCGGGAATTTTTATGCGCTGCCGCAGTCGCCGCAGTTATTCAAGCAGCTTTTGATGTGTGCCGGTTATGACCGGTATTTCCAGATTGCCCGCTGCTTCCGTGATGAGGATTTGCGCGCAGACCGCCAGCCGGAATTTACGCAGGCGGATATGGAGCTGTCTTTTGTGGATGTTGACGACGTCATTGACGTCAATGAACGCCTGCTGCAATATGTGTTTAAAGAGGCGATAGGCATCGACGTGCAGTTACCGATTCCTCGCATGAGCTGGCAGGAGGCAATGGACCGTTTTGGCTCCGATAAGCCGGACACACGTTTCGGCATGGAGTTGGTAAACGTTTCGGATATCGTGAAAGAATGCGGTTTTGGCGTGTTCACCGTAGCCTTAGGTCAGGGCGGCTCCGTGCGCGGCATCAATGCCAAAGGGCAGGGGGCCATGCCGCGCAAGAAGATAGATAAGCTCGTGGAATTTGCCAAAGGCTATGGAGCGAAAGGGCTTGCCTACCTTGCCGTCAACGAGGATGGCACATATAAGTCCTCCTTTGCCAAATTTATGACGGAAGATGAATTGAAGGCCCTGGTAGAGAAGATGCAGGGAGAGCCGGGAGATTTGCTTTTATTTGCCGCGGATAAGAATAAGGTTGTCTGGGACGTCCTGGGTGCGCTGCGCTTAGAATTGGCAAAGCAGCTTGAACTTTTGGATAAGGACCAATACAATTTCCTGTGGATTACGGAGTTTCCACTGTTGGAGTGGTCAGACGAGGAGAATCGCTTTATGGCAATGCACCATCCCTTTACAATGCCGATGGAGGAGGATTGGGGTAAGATTGATTCCGACCCGGGCGCAGTGCGCGCCAAGGCATATGATATTGTCTTGAATGGGACAGAGCTGGGCGGCGGTTCCGTGCGTATCCACCAGAATGACATCCAGGAGAAAATGCTTGAGGTGCTTGGCTTCACGAAGGAGCGCGCGCACGAGCAGTTTGGGTTCCTTTTGGACGCTTTTGCCTACGGCGTCCCGCCCCACGCAGGGCTTGCCTATGGCCTGGACCGCATGGTAATGCTGATGATGAAATGCGATTCCATCCGCGACGTCATCGCCTTCCCCAAAGTTAAGGATGCGTCCTGCCTGATGACGGACGCGCCCAATGTGGTGGATGACAAACAGCTCGAAGAGCTGGCGTTGTCTATCCAGGCTCCGGATCAAGAGGAAAAGACCGTATAAACCATTGTATTGGATATGCTGCCATGGCATTGTGGGGCAATTCAAAATGAAACCTTGCCGATTTTCAGATGTGGATGCTGAATATAGGCAAGGTTTCTGTTTTTCCTAGTTGATAAGGCTGGGTTAATGAGTTAAACTTTATTATAGCGCTATTAAAACGATGTGTGAGGAACAGGATGATGGAAAATAGGTTTTATGACTATGCAACTGGCAAGGAAGTAAAGAGTAATCCGGAAGAAACTTATAGGCAATTGTTTGAACATATTCTAATAGATGATTTGGGGTATCCCAAATCACATATTGATATCGAGGTGGTATTGCAAAGAGGGGCTAAGCGCAACGCGGAAGAAGTGGATATTGTTGTATATAACAGTGAGGTGCATAAGCAGGAAAATGCCTATATCATTATTGAGATAGAGACACCTAAGAAAAAATATGATTTGCAGGCATTTTCTTACGTTACTGCAACGACAGCGCCATATTGCGTATGGTTTGCGGGATACGATAAAAATAGCGAAGGACCTTTTTATCACTACAGGGATTTGTCTGTTGATCCAATAAAATTTAAGCTTATCCCAACGCTGCCCCGTTATGGGGAGACACAGGATACCATTGGAAAATATAGAAAACGGGATTTAAAGCCGGCAAAAGCTTTGAAACTGCTGTTTATCCGTATGTATTATAAACTATATGGGAACGGTCCGATAAAGAGGGAAGAGAATATTGCCGTTGAGATAATTAAGATGTTGTTTTGTAAAATTATAGATGAGACAAGTCCGGATGATTTATGTGAATTCAGGGCGACGCCGGCAGAGGTTACCTCAGATGATGGCAAGAAAGCTATACGAAAAAGGATCGAGGGCCTTTATGGCAAATTGCGGAAAGACCCGGATTTTAGCAGCATGTTTAAGGGGGAGGAATTGGAATACGACGCTGAGTGGATTTCTTATATTGTTTGTGAATTGCAGGGAATTGCGCTTATGCACGAGGAGACGAACACGGACGCATTAGGGGATGCATATGAGGTATTGCTGCCATCGACATTGAAGGGCGAAAGCGGGCAATTTTTTACGCCTCGCGAGATTGTAAGGTTTGCCATAGATGTGATAAACCCAACCTATAAAAAGAATGAGCTTGTTTTGGATACGGCTTGTGGTTCGGGAGGATTTTTATCAATTGCAATTGAAAAGTTTAGGCAGCAGATAGGGGAGTTGTATAAGAACAGAGGGTTTTCAAAGGATAAGTTGAATTCCCTGCTAAAGGAGTATGCTGACAAATATATTTTTGGATGTGATATAGATCCCTTATTATACCGCATCACTAAATCGTATATGGCGATTGTTGGGGATGGGAAAAGCAATATATACAACTTTGATTCCCTTGAACCGTATGAGAAATTAAATAGTAACTTTAAAAGACGCATTAAGCCTGGAACGGTAGATATAATTACAACGAACCCTCCGTTTGGCACCAAGATTGATGATACAAGGGAGTATGTGTTGGAGCAGTATGAACTAGGGCATAAATTAATAAATGGCATTGCAACAGATACATTGGCAGATGGGCAGGACCCGGATAAACTGTTTGTTGAAAGAGACATATTGTATCTCAAAGACGCTACCGATTCAGAGGATGGCGGGCGAATGGTGATTGTCCTTCCGAAACAGAATTTGTCAGGGGCGCAGGAAGAAAGCGTCGAGTTCAGGAAATGGTTGTTGGCAAAAGTGCAGGTTATAGCAATTGTGGATCTTCCAAGGGAGGCGTTCCAGCCACATACAGGTACGAAGACTTCTCTAGTATTTCTGAAAAAAGTAAAAAATATCCCTGATGATTACCCGATTTTCATGGCCGTATCGGAGGCGGTAGGGCATGACAGGAGAGGGAACCCTTTGTATAAAAAAGACGCTTCGGGGATGAATTTGGTGGACGATGAAGGAAAAGCGGTCATTTGGAATGACCTGCCAAAGATTTTTGCCCAGTGGGAAAATTATCTAATATCCGGGACAGTCAGAGAGGGGGAACATGCGCCCAGTTGTTTTATAGTTAATTTTTCACAAATTCAGGAAGATAAATCGAGAAGGATCGACGCCTGGTATTGGGACCCCAATAAAAATAACCTTGCCAAAGAATTAGAAGAATCAGTTGGCGAAGATGTGGTAGAAATTGTCCGGTTAGGAGATTTGGTGGTCGAACATGGCATTTTTTACCCAGGGCGCCATAAAAGGAACTATGTGGCAGCCGGTGAAGAAAGCGTCCCCTTCTATTCTGGGACGCAGATACTTCAAGTGCGCCCATTTGACTTAAAATATACCCCAAGGGATTATAAGCCGGCAGAAAAGCATTTTGTAGATAAAGAATGGATTTTGATTACACGTTCCGGATCTACCGGCAGAGTTGTCATGGTCACTGAAAAAATGGCAGGGACAATGGTTTCTGAGCATGTGATAAGGGTTGTTTGTGACGAAACAATCATAGACCCCTATTATGTTTATGCATATCTTTCTACGGAAGGTATTGGGAAAATCTTACTAGAGAAGGGAATATATGCCTCAGTCGTGGATCATATCACACCTGATTTTGTTGCCACAATCCCAATACCCAGATTGAAGCCGGAAAAGGAAAAAGAAATAGCTGATAAAGTGCGTGAGGCTGAAAGGAAGAGGGATGAGGCCAATAAAGTATTTTTGCAGGAGCAAAATCAGATTGAGGATATCATGTTCAGTAGTATCAACAGGGGGAATATAGGGAAATAAGGGCGATGCAACCGCAAGTTTACATGGAATTCTTCAAAAGCAACACGAAATATGCAGACTTTACATGGGTGATATTGTATATTGATAACTGTTCAGAACAGTATTTTTTGACCGGAAGCGCAGAAGGGATACATGAGGATGACAGAAAGGATGGACAGTTATGAGTGAGTTTGGAGAAAATTTACAATTTTACAGAAAACAAAGAAATATGACCCAGGAGCAGTTGGCGGAGCAGCTAGAGGTTTCCCGGCAGACGGTTTCCAAGTGGGAGTCCGGGGCGTCTTACCCAGAAATGGAGAAGATTCTGCAGTTATGCACAATATTCTCTTGCAGCATGGATGTATTGATGCGCAAGAATGCAGCAGAATCGGAGATGGAGGACAGCGAGGGATATGAGCGCCATATGGAAAAAAGGCGCAAAAATATCACGCTGGGCATAACGCTGCTGATCTTGGGAGTTGCCTTCCATCAATTACTTTCAGGTTTTGGATGGCAGGAATCCGTTACGGATACGCTGTTTTTTGCTGTTGCTATCGTGGCAGTTTTGGTGCTGGTAGTCGCAGGGATGCAGGACGAGGCATACCGCAAGATGCATCCCGTGATTGCAGAATTCTATACGCCGGAAGAGATTGCGCAATTTAATGAAAAGTTTCCTATTCGCATAGCCACGGGTATTGGCCTGATCCTAATTGGCCTGCTGCTCGCCATGAATGCAGAATATTTTCCTTTAGGGAAGGGCATGAGGGAGGAATTTTATTATGGCGTTTTCCTGTTCTTAGTGGCTATTGCCGTCGGGATTTTTGTGCACGCCGGGCTTGGCAAGGATAAGTATGATATTGCGGCGTATAATAAAGAGAATAGCAAAGAAACGAAGAAAGAAAATGAAAAGGTTGGAATGTGGTGCGGCTGTATTATGATTGTGGCGACGATTGTGTTTTTTGTGGCAGGCTTCGTCTATAATCTCTGGGAGGTTTGCTGGATAGCGTTCCCCGTGGGAGGCATGGTCTGCGGGATTGCCACGCTGATCATCAAGGGGAGGAGGTAAAATATCGCTAGATATTTTACGCGCCGGAGTGCGCATAGGCACCATGCCATTGCGAAGCAATTCATGGTAAAATATCGCTAGATATTTTACGCGCCGGAGTGCGCATAGGCACCATGACATTGCGAAGCAATTCATGGAAAATATATTGTAGTAGGAGGTTTAAATATTATGGCTCCCCAAACACAGGAACGCCAGGTTTCATGCGAAAACGGGACAATTACATACCTACTCACGCGCAAACCCGTCAAGAATGTAAATCTGAGGGTGAAACCGGACGGCAGGGTGCTGGTGTCAGCGAATAGCAGGGTTCCGGTTAGGTTTATCGATGAATTCATCAGGGAAAAACAGAAATTTATCTTATCCGCGCTTGCAAGGTATGAGGAAAGAAGGGAGCATGCCCAGGATGTTCCAAGAACGTATGTCAGCGGTGAGGCGTATATGCTGCTTGGGGAAAAGCTGCAACTAAGGGTGGAGGAGTCTCAGCGGGAAGAGGTATACACGGACGGTGTATATCTCTTACTCAAAGTCTGTGGCAAGGATGATTTTGGACACAAAGAAAGCATGATGGAAAACTGGCTGAGGGAATATCAGCTAAAAGTATTTCGGGAGTTAATAGATGAAGTATATTTGGCGTTTGAAAAATATGGCGTACCTTATCCGCAGCTTAGAATCCGCGGCATGACTTCACGCTGGGGCTCCTGCCAGACGAAAAAAGGAATTATCACTTTGAACAGCCAATTAATCAAGTTCCCCAGAAGATGTATCGCATATGTGGTGGTGCATGAATTTGCACATTTTATCCATCCCAACCATTCACGGGAATTTTGGGATTTGGTGGCAAGGTTCATGCCGGATTGGAAAGAGCGCAGGAAGGAGCTGAATAACGATATATATTAGGGAATGAAAAAGCTTGCGAGGCGATACCATGTATTGACTGGTTTTAGAGAAAGGAATATACTAGAGAAAGAGAAGGGCGCATAAAAGGGGTTATACGATATCTTGTTAGCAGATATTATTGTATAATTTGTAAATGAGGAAACGTTATCTTTGAAAATTTACTAACAGCCCACAGGAGGTATTATGGGAAGGGAAGATTACAGCAAGGCATTTAAGGCAGGAAAGAAAGATTACCAGGCGCGGATGCTGCGTGGCATAAGGCCGACGCTGCAAATCCTGGATGACATTTTACCAGAAAAAGGCTCTTATTCCGAAGTGCAGCTCGGACTGGTGCAGATCCCTACAGAACAGATAGTGGGGACGAAGACAGTCGCCAGGAGCAATTCATTTGCGGGCAATTTTATGCCGATCCTCAGGGAGAGCTCGGAGTTTGCTGCCAAATGGGAGAACCTGAGCGACATCCATATGAGGGAAGGCATCCGCGATCCCATTAAGGCTTATGAATATATGAATAAATTTTATGTGGAAGAAGGGAACAAGCGCGTCAGCGTCATGAAATATTTTGGCGCGGTATCGATTCCGGGAACTGTGACGCGCATCATCCCTAGGCGCACAGAGGAAATTGAAAATAAAATTTATTATGAATTTTTGGATTTTTATCAGGCTGTGCCTATCAATTACATCTGGTTTTCCCACGAGGGCAGTTTTGCCAAATTGCAGCAAGCGGTGGGCAAAGAGCCTGGGGAGGAATGGTCAAAGGAAGAGAGCCTTTTGTTCAGCTCCGTCTATTCGCGCTTTGCGGCTGAGTTCCGAGCGAAGGGCGGCGAGAAGCTTGCTATTACCCCGGCGGATGCATTTCTGTCGTTTATTACCTTGTACGGGTATGATGAGGTTGTGCAAAGGACGACGGATGAGCTGCGGGAGCTGATTGCCAAGAGTTGGGAGGAGTTCGAGCTTTTAGAGGAGAAGCCGGGGATTGACCTCAAGATGAAGCCGAACCAGAAGAAGAAAAAGATTCCTCTGCTGAATATCCTCTTTTCTCCCGGTTTCCATAAGCTTAAGATTGCATTTATCCATGAGAAGCGGCTGGAAACTTCCGGGTGGACATATGCCCATGAACTGGGGCGGCTTTACTTAGAGCAGACATTTCCTGAAGAAGTCAGCACGCTTTGTTATGAGAACGGGACGCAGGAGAACGTGGAGGAGCTGATAAAGGACGCCATAGAAAAAGGCTGCAACCTTATTTTTACCACATCGCCGCCGTTTGTGCAGGCGAGTGTAAAGGAAGCGATAGCCAACCCAAGGGTCAGGATATTAAATTGCTCGCTGAATACGTCTCATCGTTATATCCGTACCTATTATTCGCGGATGCATGAGGCGAAGTTCCTGATGGGTGCGATTGCCGGCGCTATGGCTGAGAATAACCGTATGACGTATATTGCAGACTATCCGATATATGGCTCCATCGCCAATATTAATGCCTTTGCGCTGGGGGCGAAGATGATGAACCCGCGCGCTATGGTCTATCTGGAGTGGTCTGCCAAGAAAGATGTGGATATTGAGGAAAGGATTAAAGAAACAGGCTCCACTTGTGTCTCAGGCAGGGATATGGTTATCCCCGAAGAAGCCTCCCGCTATTTTGGTATTTATTATATGGATCAGGATTGGCCGAAAAACCTTGCCATGCCTTTGTACCACTGGGGTAAGTTTTACGAGCAGTTAATCCGCACAATTATGGACGGCACCTGGAAATATGACGACAACCCGTCAACCACGAAGGCCATTAATTATTGGTGGGGCATGGCGGAAGGCGTGGTGGATGTCGTTTGTTCCAAGCACTTACCTGTGGAGACGAGGCGCCTGATCGGGCTTTTAAAATCCACCATCAGTTCCGGTGGGTTCAACCCGTTTTCCGGCGTCCTATTTTCGCAGACAGGCATGGCAAACGCAGAGCCTGACAGGATCATGCTTCCGGAGGAGATTATGACGATGGATTGGCTGGCGGATAATATTATTGGCTCCATCCCGACGATGGCGGAGTTAAAGGAGCAGGCGGAGCCTGTGATTAAGCAGCAGGGCGTGAAGAAGGATGCCTGAGCGTTTTACATACAATGCATAGGGACACAAACAGCCACAGGATGGTTGTGTATGGGAGAATGGTTCATGAAAATACTGGCGATTGCGGACGAAGAATCAAATTATCTGTGGAATGATTTTCATAAGGGAAAACTGGAAGGGGCGGACATTATTATTTCCTGCGGTGATTTAGATCCGCACTACCTCTCGTTTCTGGCAACATTTTCCCATGTGCCGGTATTGTATGTGCATGGGAACCATGATGAAAAATACGAGAAAGTTGCGCCGGAGGGCTGCATTTGCATTGAGGATCAGGTTTTTGTCTATGAGGGCGTCCGTATTTTAGGGCTTGGCGGCTCCATGCGTTATAAGCAGGGGACGCACCAGTATACGGAATGGCAGATGAAGCAGAGGGTTGCAAAACTGCGGTTTAAGCTATTTTGCAAGCGGGGGTTTGATATTTTAGTGACCCATGCGCCGGCGTACCAGCTCAATGATGGGCGGGATTTGCCGCACCAGGGATTCCAGGTGTTTAAGTCGCTGATGGCAAAGTACCATCCCAAATATTTCCTCCACGGGCATGTGCATATGTCCTATGGGAGGGAGCATAAACGGTATGACAAATATCTGGATACCCATGTCATTAATGCGTATCAGCGGTGTATTTTTGATTTTGAAGATGAAAATCCGCAAGAAAGCCTGGAATCCAGGAGTTGACGGCGTCTTTTCATGTTTGCAGGGAATACACACTTTGGCTTGAAGGAGTAATGGATGAAAAAAGGGATTTTATTTGATTTAGACGGGACATTATGGGATTCGTCCAACGAGGTTGCAATTTCCTGGAAGGAGGCGCTGAAAAAACGCGCAGGGCAGGAAATTGAAATTACAACAGAAATGATTCAGGGCGTCATGGGCAAGAGCATGACGGAGATTGCGGATATTTTATTTGGAGAGTACGACCCGCAAACGCGACAGGAAATTTTACAGTATTGCTGCGAGGAGGAAAATGAATATATCCGCCGCCATGGAGGGCAGTTATTGCCAGGGCTTGAAGAGACATTACAGCAATTGCGCACACAGGGATATTGCCTGTACATCGTAAGCAATTGCCAGGTAGGGTATATAGAAGCGTTCCTGGAACACCATAAGCTGGAACAGTATTTTGATGATTTTGAGAGCTTTGGCGGCACGGGCAGGGAAAAAAGCTACAACATCCGTTTGGTAGCGGAGCGCAGCCATTTGGACTGCGCCGCCTATGTGGGGGATACGCAGGGGGATTACCTTGCCGCTGCAAAGGCAGGGATGCCCTTTATCCATGCACGGACAGGGTATGGGACGGTAGAGGCGGATGTGCCATATATTGAGGAATTGCCTCAGCTTCCAGGAGTGGCGGCACAGTATGTCGCCCCGCTGGAGCAATGTTCCATATTATAGCCAACGATAATTATTTTTGCTGTTAGGGTGCGAGGGGCATTTTCCTGGAAATCAAGGGCAGGGGTTGTTTCAAATATGAGATGGCTAATGTGTAGGTAACAAAATGCAAATAACAAAAAGGAGAGAAGAGCATGGAGAAAATTACGAGTTTTACAATTGACCATATTAAGCTGGAACCGGGGGTTTATGTGTCCCGGAAAGACCATGTGGGGCAGGAGGTAATCACGACCTTTGACTTGCGTATGACGTCCCCCAACGACGAGCCGGTGATGAACACGGCAGAGATGCATACGATTGAGCACTTGGCGGCGACTTACCTGCGCAACCATCCGCAGTACGGCGGCAAAATCATCTATTTTGGACCAATGGGGTGCCGCACTGGCTTTTATCTTCTTCTGGCAGGCGATTATGAATCGAAGGACGTCGTGGGCCTGGTTACGGAAATGTATGAATTTATCCGGGATTTCAGGGATGAGGTGCCGGGCGCCAGTGCGAAGGACTGCGGGAATTATCTGGATATGAACCTGGGTATGGCGAATTACCTGGCTGACCGCTATCTGAAACAGACGTTATACGGCATAGACGAGGCGCATTTGGTTTATCCCGAATGAGGTTGTATGCAGCAGCCGGGCTTTGGACGGGCTGCCTGAGCCATTGCCTGAGGGATATTTAGGGAGGGACATATGAAGAAAATAGGAATTATCGGCGCTATGGAACTGGAAGTGGAGGAATTAAAAGGGAAAATGGCTATCCGCCGCAAAGAAGAAAAAGCGTCTATGGAATTTTTGGAAGGGACGTTAAATAACACGGAAGTTGTGGTTGTGCGCAGTGGAATCGGCAAAGTAAACGCTGCGCTCTGTACGCAGATCCTTTGTGATTCGTTTGCGGTAAGCCATATCATCAATACGGGCGTGGCAGGCTCATTAAAAAATGAAATCAATATTGGTGATATCGTGGTATCTACGGACGCCCTGCACCATGATGTAGATGTACGCGTATTTGGTTACCCGTTGGGCGAGGTCCCGCAGATGGGCTGCCTGGCGTTTCCTGCGGACAAGCATCTGGCGTCGCTCGCTTCCGCGGTCTGCCGGAAAGTCAATCCTGATATTAACGTATATGAAGGCAGGGTTGTCAGCGGGGACCAGTTTGTCAGCGATAAGCAGGTCAAGGAGAGCATTATTGAGAATTTTCAGGGCTTTTGTGTGGAAATGGAGGGGGCGTCCATCGCACACGCCGCCTACCTTAACCATGTGCCGTTTGTGATTATCCGTGCCATTTCCGATAAGGCGGATGACAGCGCGCAAATGGATTACCCGACGTTTGAAAAAGCGGCGGCGGCGCATTCCGCAGCTTTGGTGGAACGTATGCTGCCGGAGGTATAAGGATATGGGAGCCTGCCTCTTTTGCAGGCTGGCAAAGGCGGGGGCAAAATCTTAAACTGCGGTTAAAACGGGGCTGTCGGGAAATTTATCATTTCCCGACAGCCCCGTTTCGTCATTTTTATAGATAGACGGCGATTAATTATCGCCGTCTGCGCCGAGCACGGCCGCTCTGCGGCATCTACATATTCGTGCGAGTGCGCATCCCTCGGAGGGTCTATATTTCTGGCAATTATTTAATGCCAGATATATAGGTTAGAAATCAATTTCTTCGTCATAGAAGCAAGCCTTCAACAGTTTTTCCATCTCTTCTGGTGTGGGGATTCTGGGGTTAGACCCGGTGCACGCATCGGAGATTGCCAGTTTTGCAACTTCGGGCAGCTTATCCATAAATTCTTTCTCATCAATGATGCCGCCTTCATAATCCTTGATGCAGGAA
>CATLBW010000050.1 GCA_949879775.1 uncultured Lachnospiraceae bacterium | reverse complement strand
TTCCAAAACAGGCCCGGAAACGCAGAAAACATGACGCCGCCGCTGGGAGGATGTATACATGGCCGGACGGAAAAATCGTTACGGTTACCAGGAATACCGGGGCCGGGGGGGCGGGCCCACCTTTGCCGGCAAATACCCCCACGTTTCAAAAACAAACAACGCCCGGGAGACGCGGAAAGAAGGATGTCATTGCCAGGGATGTTGAGGAAGTGGCGCGGAACACAGAGCTGACGGACAAGCAGCAGCTTTTCTGCATTTATTACATACGGTGCTTCAATGCGACAAAAGCATACCAGAAGGCATATGGGTGTGACTATGCCACAGCGATGGCAAATGGGTCAAGGCTGATGGGAAAGGCTAAGGTAAAAGATGAAATCCTCCGCCTAAAAAAAGACCGCCTGAACCGTGAGCTTTTCAGCGAGGAGGACATCTTCCAGAAATACATGGATATTGCATATGCGGACATTACGGATTACGTGGAGTTCGGCAGCAGGGATATCAATCTGGGCGGGACGGACAGCGGGGAGGAGAAGAGTATCACGGTCAGCTATGTGAATATCAGAAACAGCAACGAGGTGGATGGGACCTTGGTATCGGAGGTATCCAAAGGCAAGGACGGCATCAAGGTGAAGCTGGCTGACCGGATGAAGGCCATGCAGTGGCTGTCAGACCATATGTCTCTGGCGACGGAGGAGCAGAAGGCCAGGATCGCGCAGATGGAGGCACAGACGGAGCAGATAAGGAATGCTTCAGATAATAAAGGGCAGATGGAAGTTGATGACTGGATTGCAGGAGTGATGGGCAAAGATGTCATAGAAGCGGAAAAATAGTGGTGCATAGCATGAATGATTTGAGGAGATTACAAAGACGTCGTTTTTTTAAAGAGAGGATACCTGTATACCGCGCGGATCCGACCCTGTATGCCAGGGAGGTTTTGAAATTTGAGCCGGATGTATGGCAGGAAGAAGCCTTAAAGGACTTGGCGGGAAACCCGAAGGTCGCGATTAAGTCCGGGCAGGGCGTTGGCAAGACCGGGCTGGAGGCTGCCGCGCTTTTGTGGTTCCTGACCTGTTTCCCATACCCAAGGGTCGTTGCGACGGCACCGACCAGGCAGCAGCTGCATGACGTGCTGTGGCCGGAGGTAAGCAAATGGATGGACAGATCCCCGTTGCTCTCAAAAATCCTTAAATGGACCAAGACATATATTTACATGGTCGGCAATGAAAAGCGCTGGTTTGCGGTAGCCAGGACGGCCACAAAGCCGGAGAATATGCAAGGATTCCACGAGGATAATATGCTGTTCATCGTGGATGAGGCCTCCGGCGTTGCTGATCCAATTATGGAGGCTGCGCTTGGCACGCTGTCCGGGGAGAATAATAAACTGTTGATGTGTGGGAACCCGACGCAAACGTCCGGCGTTTTTTTTGACGCTTTTCACGCTGACAGAGCCCTGTATAAATGCCATACCGTATCATCCATAGACAGTCCCAGGACGAATAAACAGAATATTGAATCTCTCATACGGAAGTACGGGAGAAACAGTAATGTAGTCCTTGTAAGGGTTTTTGGTGAATTTCCGAAACAGGAAGATGACGTATTTATACCGCTTTCACTGGTGGAAAAATCCGTTATGACAGAGCATTGCCAAAACGGCACTCCCACATTAGTGCACATTGCATGCGATGTGGCAAGGTTTGGCGACAATAAAACAGTCATAGGTTATAAGGTTGATGAAAAAGCGACATTCCATAAGCGCAGGCGAGGGCAGGACACTATGAAAACGGCAGATGACATTGTCATATTGGGAGAGGGGCTTGTACGGCGTTATAGACGCACCGAACCAATCCCTATCAAGATAGATGACAGCGGAGTTGGAGGCGGTGTGACTGACAGGCTGCGCCAGATTAAAAGGAGCGATCCGGATCGATTTTGGTGGATGGAGATTTATCCGGTGCAGTTTGGAAAAAGGATAAAGCACAAATATTATTATGACAGCACTACATATATGATGGCGGTTGTTAAAAGCCTCTTGCAGCCGTTTGATGAAAACGGCCGGCCCAAACCGGTAGAGTTAATTTTACCGAATGATAATGAGCTTAGGGCGCAGCTAAGCTGCAGGAAGTATGGACTTACAGAGCAAAGCAAGATAAAAGTGGAAAGCAAGGAGGACATGAAAAAACGCGGTTTGCCGTCCCCTGATGAAGCAGACTGCGTTTTGCTTTTATGCTTGCCAGTAAAACCACCAAAAAAGAAGAAAGGGGCAAAGCAGGATGGCACAAGCTAAACAGGGTATGCGTGTACGTATCGTTAAAGAACATGCGCCAATCGAAAAAGCAGAAACATTTTTACAGATTACAGGGCAGGAAGCCTATACATCCGGCGACTGGATAAAACCGCTGAATGACCTGAAAGGCCTGCGTGCCCTTGTAAAGCATAGCACGATTCTCCCGCAATGTATCAGGGCTTACAAGAATAATATTGCGGGGTTCGGCATTGGCGTGCGGTACATAGATGACACAGAAGAAACGCCGGAAAGGGTTGCTGAGTTTGACAGGGCAATGGAGGTTGTGGAACTCCTGAATACAGAATGCGACACGAAAGAGGTATTTGAAAATATCATTGAAGCCAGGGAAATGTATGGCATTGCTTACCTTGAAGTGATTCGGAATATAGCCGGCGAAGTAGTACAGATTGAGTTTATTAAGGACACGCCTTCTATCGAAAAGACAAAACCGCTTGAGCCATATATTCCAACAGTATATTACCACCACGGAAAACAGACAGAACGCCGGAAAAAATATTGTAAGTACCGACAGGATGTTGGCGGTAAGAGTGTGTACTTCAAAGAGTTTGGCGACCCCCGAATTATGGATAGCCGTAACGGATTGTATTTGAAAGACGGCGAAACGCTTGAACTCGAATACCAGGCCAATGAAATTATGGATTTTACTATCGGTACGGAGCCTTACGGTGAAGTGCGTTGGATAGGCCAGGTACTTGGCGTGGACGGCAGCAGGAAAGCGGAAAATCTAAATAATAATTATTTTGAAAACGGCAGGCATACGCCGCTTATGATTATGATTGAGGGCGGCACGCTGACGGATGACAGCTTTAATGATTTACAGGACTATATGGACAATATCAAGGGCGAATCCGGGCAGCACGCTTTTATTATTCTGGAAACGGAAGGCACAGACGGCAGGGTGGACTTTGCCGAAAGCGAAAAGCCGAGAATCGAAGTGAAGGACCTGGCGAATGTGTTACAGAAAGACGAGCTCTTCCAGGATTACCTTGATAATAACCGGCGTAAAGTGCAGTCATCTTTTCAGTTGCCGGATTTATATGTTGCTTACACGACAGACTTTAACAGGGCAACGGCGCAGACAGCGCAGGAGGTTACAGAGGAACAGGTATTCCAGCCCGAAAGGAAAAGCCTAGCCTGGGCAATCAATAACCGCCTGCTGAATGAATACCAGTTTCAGCATGTCGAGGTATATTTCCTTGAGCCGGATATAAGCAATACGGATGACATGTTTAAGCTTCTGACGGCTGGGAACAACGCCGGAGGCCTTACGCCCAATATGGCGAAACGTATCATCTATGAGGCTAGGGGCGAAGTGTCAGAGGACTACCCGGACGGTTGGGGCGATATGCCGCTTGCGTATTACAATACACAGAATAGCGGTTTTGGCATTAGCAGCCTTACCATGAGCTTACAAAAACAGATAGAGAAAGCCGCTGAAAGCCATAACGACGCCGTTGTTGCTGTCATGAAGGAGGTAAAACGTCTTTTGCTAAAGATGGATAAGGGGGAATCATAATATGTGCCTGTATTGCAAGCCGCTTATAAAAGCGATTGACAATTATATCGCAAAAGCGGATGACAGCCTTTCAGATACGCTTGGCGACGAAGGGTTTGCGAAACCGAAGAAGTCATTTCAGTATATCAAAGACATTGAGGACAGCGCGGCTGAAGCCTTGATAGCTGAAACGGAATATTTTGTTTCCGAAGCCGAAAAAGCGGTGGGCCTTGAAACTTTTGCAAAAGACGTATGGCCAGGATTAAAGATTGGTGACGCACTAAAGCTGGTTATCGCTTCCATTTTCACGGAGCAGCTTGAAAAGTTTATGCCGGAATTTGTAGGCTACTACATAACCCAGACAGATAAAAACCTTAAATTAGAGCAAGTTTCAAAGCGTACTACTGACTGGGTAAAGAGCTGGAGCGAGGAACTCGGCGAGATTATGCAGCTCAATAGCCATAAAGAGATTGAGCGGATTCTGGAAAAAGGATTAAAAGACGGAAAAGGAATAGCCGAGTTCACACGTGAAATCTTTGACAGTGGCATACGGAACGAATATTACAAAGCAAGGCGTGTGGCCGTGACGGAAGTTTTGCGGGCGCACAGCGTAGCACAGCAAGAGGCATTCATGCAAAGCCCGGCTGTATTAGAAAAAATGTGGAAGCATACCGGGGATTACAGGAACGATCCAAGGCAGAATCATGTAGAAATGAATGGTAAGCAGGTTCCCAAGGGTGAACGGTTCGAGCTTGAAGGGGCAGACGGGGAAATATATTACCCCATGTACCCGCGTGATACTGGTCTGCCGCCGGGGGAAAGCATAAATTGTCACTGTATCTGCCAGCCGGTTGTCAATGAAGAAATACTTGGCTTGTCCCTGGAAGAACGGCAGCAGCTACAGCAGCAGATTGTTGACGAAATGGACGACGAATGGGAAAAAGAGCTTGACGCGGCCAACCGTGCGAAAGCAGGGATTGACCCAGACTAGCCCCAGGACATCCACGGTCCCCATATTCGCGTTTTAATGGCTTGGCTGATAATTTGTCAGCCTAAAGCCTAATAAAGCTGAAATTAACCCTTGACTTTTGTGGCTACATAAGTTATAATTTAATTACAGTTAAGGAATGGCAAGGCTTTAACGGAAAGGAGAATAAAGCATATGGAGGTAATGCAGGATATGGGAATGACAGATAGCCAGTACAAATCAATGAGAAGACGGGACAAAAAAGAGCTGGAAAGAATATTGGAAGTAAAGACAGTCGAGGAAAAAGACAAGTTAATAAAAGAAATGCTGGAAATCATTCAGCAGGATTTAGAGGACTAAGGATTAGCAGAAAGGGCGGGCTTGCCACCGCCCAGTCTCCTAAACTCATTCTATCATTGACAGGGAGTGATGTAAAGTAGAAAGTAAGAAGATGGGCAGGCCGACAGACAATCCTAAAACGATTGTCAAAAGAGCAAGGATGTCTGAAACAGATGTAGAAAAATTAAAAATATGCTGTCAAAAGCTGAATATGTCAGAATCAGATATAATCCGTTTAGGGATTGACAAGGTTTATATGGAACTGCAAAACAAAAAATAGAGTGTTGTCACCTTGAGAAAAGGCAGTGGAGAGAATCTATTGCCTTTTTTGTTTTACTCTTAAATTTTATTTTTCTTCTTGACACATGTACTACATAATGGTATTATTTTTGTAGTACAAAGAAGGGAGGTAGTTCTATGCCAAAGGACTATGAAGCGCGTGGCAGACCTACTAGAGAGCCTAAAAACAGAAAAATTCAGTGTCGGATTGATGAAGATACGGATAGCGTTTTAGTAACATATTGTGAAGATAAACGCGTGAGTGAGTCGGAAGCTATTAGAAGGGGCATACGGAAGCTAGCAGATGAAATTGGAAATGAAAACTAAAGATGAAAAGGCAATTCATGCACAACCTACCAAGCCAACATGAATTGCCTAAGCTAAGGTGCTATATAATATAGCTTCCTGAGGCTTTATTATATAGCACTCCTCAGAAAAAATCAAGAATATTTTAAGGAGGGCTAAATTATGAGATTATCAATTAAAGAATTACAGAAATACCCGTGTCCGAACCTTATAGCCGAAATCACAGAGAGCGGCTATAGCATATGTACAGTCGGTGAGCACATGGGACTTGGGCGGTATCTGCCCGAAGACAGCCCCAAAGTATGGGACAGGCTGACAGGGAAGGAGGAAATTCTTGCCAGTGAAGCAGCAGGGCTTATGAATCTTTTTGGGATAGATTTTGATTACCTGTTTTCCGGTGAACTCAAGGTAATTGGCGAAGAGCCTTATGCATACTGGCGGTGGTTTGAACATAACAAATGGAAGGAACAAGAAATAAAGAAGCATAAAATGAGGCGGAAGATTGAATCGGCATTAGATGAAAAGCCGTATCTTTTGGAACTGGTAAGCAAAATTGTCTGTATGAGCGAAGCGGAAGCATCTGCATTTATGGCAGTGGCAATGGAAGGCGGTGCAGCATGAATAAGGATTTGACAGTAATCGAAAATGAATTAGTACCGGTATACCAGACGAGCACAGGGGAAAAGGTTGTTTATGGGACGGAACTTCATTCGGTGCTTGGGGTAAAGAGTCCATACCGTGAATGGTCGGCAAGGAGATTAAGGGATTGTGATGCAGCAGAAAAAGAGGATTTTGAAGCCGTAGAAACTTCTACGCCTTCCGGTCAGACTAGAAAAGAGCATATCATCAAACTCGACACTGCCAAGGAAATGGCAATGCTGGAGCGCAATGAGAAAGGCAAACAGGTGCGCCGCTATTTTATCCAGATTGAAAAGAAATACAAAGAACAGTCGTTTGAGGACTTGTCCCCAGAACTCAAGGCAGTCCTAGTCGTGGACAGGCGCATCACAAAGGTGGAAAAACGTATAGAGCATTTAGAGCTGGACATCCCCCTTTACGGCTCAGAAGCGGATGAAATCTGCAACCATGTGAAACGCAAGGGCGTGGAGGTGCTCGGAGGCAAGCAGAGCAATGCTTATAAGGATAATAAGATCCGTTCCGCAGTGTATACCGATATCTATAACCAGATCAAGAGGGAGTTCGGGCTGTATGACGATAAAGGAAAGTTTAAATCATATAAAGCCTTGCAGCGCAGGTATATCTACGAAGCCCATGAGCTGGTCGATGCATATGAGCTTCCGAGGTTTTTGGAAGAGCGCATTATAAATTGCAATGCACAGATGAATATTAACGTGGCTTAACGGCAGGGAAAACAAAAAACAGTATAATATGTTAAAGAGAGAGCTTACAATAGGCTCTCTTTTTATATACATAAAAGCCCGCAGAAGGAGGTGAGGACGGTGCGGAAAGTTGAAAGGGCTTACGAAATCACAGACGCCAAAATACAGTTCGTGTCACTTGTTGACCGGGCGGCAAATAAGCGGCCGTTCCTGTTAAAGAAAGCGGACGACGGCAAGGCAGCCTTTACAACGTATGGCCGGATTGTCAAGGCTGACGCAGACAGCCACTACGTTACGGGAATCGTGTATGAGCCAATGGAGGAAGATTCACATGGCAACTTTATGACGGAAGAAGAAATCACGAAAGCAGCTTACTGGTTTGCGAAAAACGGTGACAAAGTTGACTTGCAGCACAGCTTTGAGCCACTGGATGGTGCGGCCGTGGTAGAAAACTGGATTGCGAAAGCTGATTTTGAAATTGACGGCGAAGCAGTCAAAAAAGGGACTTGGCTTATGACGGTTGAGGTTGCGGATGAAAGCACATGGGAAGATATTGAGAAAGGCAATATCACGGGCTTTAGCATGGGTGGCCTCGGAAATTATAGTGAGGAGGATGTTGGTTTGGATAACGTGAGTAAGCAGGAAAACAGTGAGAAGAAAGGGCTTTTGAAGCAGTTGGCGAAAGCCTTAGGATTGAATGTGGTTGAAAAGGGCAAGACGGCAGAACTCTATGCGGAACGCAGCAAGGGGCAGCTCTTTTGGGAAGCCTTTTATGCCCTCAAAGATACCTTGTATCAGTATAGCCCTTATGATGATGAGTGGATTTATGAAACTGACGAGGATAAAGTGCGTGAGTGCTTAGAGGATTTTAACCAGATTGTTACTGCCCTTCTCACAGGAAAGGAAAGCATCACAAAAGCCCTTCAGGACCGTCCGGTTGAGAAAGCCGGCAAAAAACTGAGCGGCAAGAACAAAGAAACGCTACAGGGCATCTACGACAGTCTCGGCACATTCTTAGCGGGATTTGATGATAAGAAAGATGAGCCTGAAAAGATTGACCCGGAAGACAGTAGCGCAGGCAAAGAAAAAAAGGAGGATGAAGAAGTGACAAAGCAGGACGTAGAACAGCTTATTGAAAAGTCGGTTGCAGCAGCAATCGCAAAGGCGACGAAGGACGACGCCGACGCAAAAGAGAATGACGACGGCAAGGGCACAGCGGCGAAAGATACCGAAGGCAAGGAGAAAGACAAAAAAGACGAAGGGCTGGACGAGGGGACCGTCACAAAAATGGTTGAGGCGGCTATTGCGAAAGCGTTGGCGCCGCCGACACAGGAGCAGGTTGCTGTAGAGCAGGTGGCGGATATGGTTACCAAAGCCGTCGCAAAAGCAGTTGGGCCGGTGCTTCGCAGCAGGGGCTTGCCTAATAACCTGAACGGCGACAGTGTAGAGAAAAATGCAGGCGAACATTATCTGCATGGCATCCTGTAAGAAAGTTTAAGGAGGGAAATGAAAATGCCTACAAGCAACAGAGAACTTATTAGAAAGGCTGCGATTGGGACAGGCACATTAAATTCTGGCCTGTTGAACCCTGAGCAGTCTAAGAAATTTATCCAGCAGACTTTTGACGCCACAAACCTTGGCGGCTTGGTCCGCCATGAAATGAGGACGGCAAAAACTGGTGAGATTGACAAAATCGGGATTGCACGCCGTATTATGCGGAAGAAAACGGAGAACCAAGACGACGGCTACCGAGCAAACGTAAAGACGTCCCAGGTTGACTATTCTACCACGGCGGCAAGGCTGCCCTGGGAAATCACGGAAGAGACTTTGCGTGAGAATATCGAGGGACAGAACTTTGAGCAGGTCGTCACAGACCTTATGACTACGCAGGCCGGCGTTGACCTGGAAGACCTGTATTTGAATGGCAATGAGGATGCTGAGGGTGCAGCAGCTTTTGACGCAGCTAAGGCTTATGCTAAAGGTGATATTGTCATTTGCGAAGGTATGCTTTATGAGTTTTTCGTGAACCATGCGGCAGGCACTTGGACAGGGCTTGACGCCCAGGAAATTGGCGAAGCGGGCGACGAGGACTTTTTGAAGCTCAACGATGGCTGGATTAAGCAGCTTAAGGATAGCGCGCATGTAAAAGACGCTTCTGGCGAGACTGGCATGAGCCTTGACCTGTATTACAACACGTTGAAGCTGTTACCGAACAAGTACAACAATGGCAAGCTCCGCTGGCTGATGTCCCCTAAGAGGGCGCAGGGCTGGGAACTTTTCCTGTTGAATAAGGTTGTGAACGCTGGCGGCGCAGTGCCGGAAAGCGTTTATAACGCGCCTGCCCGCATCCCTGTGGTTGAGTGCCCGTCTATGGACGACAGCACGATTATCCTGACCGACCCAAAGAACCTTATTGTTGTGAACACGTACACCGTGCGGATTCGTAAGACAACCGAAGGTAAGGAAGCAATCATGATGGATAAGCGTTTTTATGTGACGCATCTTGATTATGACCCAATTATTGAGGAGCCAGACGCAGCGGCAATCATTACAGGGCTGAAATAAGGGAGGGGGCGAGCGCATGTATCATCTGAAATTGGTTAAAGCCCTTTCCTATTCCGGCGTAGTTACCGCTACGCGGAAAAGACCGGACGTATTCACCAAGGATAAGGCTATTGCTGATAAGGCAGTAGCCACAGGGTATTTCCAGCTTGAAAATACTGAAAGCCTTCTGCCGGATAATGGGGAAAGCGAAGATGAACCTATTCCCTACGGCATTATGCCGCCCGGTGGAGATGGCGCCGACGACCCTATACCGGGTGAAATTATTCTGGGCAATGGGGGAAGCGGGGAGGATTTTGCGCCATCGGACGAAGAGCCAGAGGGAAAGGCCCTTGATGAAATGTCAAGGGCAGAGCTTGAAACACTCGCAGCATACAAAAACGTAAGCGTCAAGGGACTGCCTAAAAAAGCGGATATTATCGCCAAACTCCGGGAAGTTTTGGAGCCGGAGGAAACAAGCGGAATTATCGAGTATGGCAGCCCGACAATGGCAGGATTGCAGCAGGAATAAAGGAGGTGCGACATGGTGGAAAGGCCTTGGGTATTGCCAAACGAAGTCAAGGAGTACTCTGAAAAGCTGTCAGTGCAGGAACGTACTGACGCACGCCTTGCCGTAGATATTACGAGGGCGGAACAATACGTCATAACCTATACGCATAACACATTCGAGGCATACGAAGAAATACCGGCCCCGGTCAAAACTGCGGTACTGATACTGGCAGAAGCCTACGCCTATAACAATTTTGTATCTACGCAGGCGTTAAAGTCAGAAAGTTTTGACGACTACAGCTATACCTCGGAATATTCCACCATTAGCATAGATGCTTTAGACTTGGCAGCTTTGCTTGATGATTATGTACAGGCAAAGGCCAATAACAATATAACTATGCGTATGAGGAAATTGTAAGGGGGCGATATAGTAAAATGTTGTGTTTTATTTGTTTATAAAAATTTAATAATTTTAAAAATACGATTAATTTTACAGTGTCAAAAAGTGTTATAGATGTGTAAAGTGCTTGAAAGGCGTTAGTAGTTAGCAACAATAGGATTTAGGGTATTTTACATCGTATACAAAGCGTGGTATGCTTCCAGGAACAATGCGCATTGTTTAATATTCCATAGGTAGGATGGAAAAAATTGAAATTACTCCTTGACTTTTGTAGCTCAAAAGTATATAATATAATTACAGTTAAGAAATTGCTTAACAAGTAAGGCAGGCAAGGAGCCGGGAAGGAGGAAAAATGGACGAAGAAATGAATGTAGGGGAATTGCTGAGAGAGACGGCAGAAGAGAACCAGACTAGGAAAATCCTTGAGATTCTTAATGAATGTAAAGACCTTGAGGAAGCAAAGGCAAAAGTAAAAGCTCTGCTTAATAAATAAACAGAGCCACAACATCAAACTGGCGGTACTTGCCACCGCCAGTACCCGAATATAAAATACCAGATAATTAGAAAAAAGGCAAGGTCAAGAGGTGGTTTCAGTAGAAAAAAAGAAAATGGGCAGACCTACTTTAGCACCAAAAGCAAAACCTCGCCAGGTTAGACTGGATAACGAATGTAGTGAAATTTTGGAGCAATATTGTATGCAGGAGAATATTCCACATTCGGAAGGAATACGGCGTGGGATTAAAAAGCTAAAGTCAGATTTGAAAGAATAAAAAAAACAGAAACACCCGCCCCCTACCAAGATTGCGAGTGTTTCAAAGAATCGAGGAATATCCTCTACGAGAATTCTATCATAGAGTGGTGTTCCTTTCAAGAAAAAAAGAAAGGAAAATATTATGGACAATTTACAGATTTTTGAAAATTCCGAGCTTGGAACAATAAGAATGTTGGAAGTTGGCGGCGAGCCTTATTTTGTCGGGAAAGACGTGACAGAAATTTTGGGGTATCAGAACGCAAGTAAGGCACTGGCAGACCATGTAGACGAGGAGGATAAACTCAATAACGAATCGTTATCGAGTATCGGACAGCGTGGAGGTTGGCTTATCAATGAAAGCGGATTGTATTCTTTGGTGCTTGGTAGCAAGTTACCGTCCGCAAGAAAATTCAAGCGGTGGGTAACAAGTGAAGTCCTCCCCTCTATCCGTAAGCATGGAATGTATGCGGAGGATGAACTTCTTGGCAATCCTGATTTGCTTATCAGCGTTGCACAGAAGCTGAAAGAGGAACGGGAGCGCAACAAGGCACTGAAAGCGGAGAATGACCGCATGAAGCCAAAAGAGATTTTCGCCGATGCCGTAGCCACAAGCCACACGTCAATACTGGTCGGCGACTTGGCAAAGTTAATTAAGCAAAATGGAGTGCAAATTGGGCAGAAGAGGCTATTTATATGGTTACGTGAGAATGGATATTTAATCAAACGTAAAGGCAGTGACTGGAATATGCCAACGCAAAGAAGTATGGAAATGGGGTTGTTTGAAGTGAAAGAAAGCACTGTAAATAACCCAGACGGTTCGGTAAGGATAAATAAAACGACAAAGGTAACCGGGAAGGGGCAGCAGTATTTCATCAATAAGTTTCTTGAGGAGGTGGCGTGATGGCAGACAATGGGAAAGTATTTGAGAAACTTGTCCCTTTAGCCATGCCTAAAGGGATTAGCGTGAAACTCACCCCATTGCAGGCGAGCGACGCACGGATAAAAGGGAAGCGCATTGCAATCCGGCAGGGGCTTCCGGCAATTGAGGATTTTAATTACAACCTTGCGCATGAACTGGCACATGCATATTTACATTTTGATAAAGGAAGCGTTATGGAAAGCGTGTTTCATGAACAGTATGAGGAACAGGCTGACAGGGCGGCGAGGATGCTGCTAGAGGCGATAACCGTATAAGTGAAATTAGGGAGCTTAGCGATAGGCTCTCTTTTTATATACCAAAATCTTTGAGGGGAGGAGGTGCGGCATGAGTTTAGAGAATCTTCTCAACCACCGTTGTAATATTTACCACATACAGGAAGGGAGGGCTTCCCCCGGTTACGGGCTGGCGGCCTCCCCATCTTTTTCTTACCCGGATGAGCCTGATATAGCAGGGCAGCTTTGCCATTTTGGCGTAAAGCCTTTAAACATTACTGTTATACAGACGGCACCAGCAAATATGATGGACGCAAAAACGAAGCTGACTTTGCCAATAGGCACGGACGTACGTATCCATGATAAGATTGTGGACCTTGCCACAGGGATTGAATACACGGCAGAGCAGCCAGTCAATGTACGGAACCACCACATATTTGTGCATATCAAGAAAGTTGAGGACCAGAAAGCATTATGAGCGGCAGGCATATTGATATTGACGTATCAGAATTACAGGATTTTTTTGTAAGGGTTGGCCGCGCGGCAAAGGGTGATTTCCGAAAAGAGCTTGAATTATTTTTAGAAGGCCTTGGCAATGAGTTCCTCCGTATTGTCCAAGATGAAATCGAGTGCCGGGAAATAATGGACAGCCGCTTGTTGCTTGCCAGTTTCGAGAAAGGCGGGGAAGGAAACGTCTGGAAGCTCGAAGAAAGCGGGCTGGCTTTGGAAGTCGGCACAAATGTCAAGTATGCGGAGCCTATCAATAACGGACATTGGAAAAACACCAAGGGCGTAGAAATGCGTTTTGTGCCGGGGGATGTGGAGGTTGGCACTGACGGGAAAGTTGTAAAATTCACTTATAACCCAAACGCAAAAACAGGGATTATGCTAAAGCAGGGCTGGGTAATGAGCAGGCCTTATTTTGATAAGGCACTAAGAACATTGGACAGGTTGTACCCTGCTTATCTGGAAAGGAGGCTGCAGGAGTGGCTTGCTGCCTATTTCGGGTAGCGAAAGAGAGGTGAAGCATGTGCTTGAGCAGGATATAGCAAGCATTATCAAATTTATACTCGACAAGGCAGGGAACCCTGCGCCTTATTACTGGAAGGTGCCAAGAAGTTTTGCGGTTCCTTCCGTGTATTTCCCTACGCCTGAGATAGACACAGGCGGCGACACGCTGTCAACCTACAGCATGGAATATTTCTGGGGCATCTTGTTCTTCCACGCGACGACGGAAGGGGCGCATCAGCTTGCCTTACGGGCGCTTACGGCGATACGGGCCAGACGTAACATGATTGCCGTGATTGATACAGACGGCAACAAGACAAAAGAGACCTTGCGGGTAAATGACCCGAAGCTGAAACCGCTGGATAACGGCGCAGTCCAACTGGAAATCACATGGACCAGCAGGCGGTCGTATGATACCGGAGTATCTGTAAAAGCACAGTCCTACCATATCCAGCAATGGGGCAAACCGGAATTATATGAAAGCAAAGTGATTGACGCCGCAATGGAGGTAGCACTTAGCAAATACATTAAATAGGAGGAAGGCAAACGTGAAGCGTTTTTAAGAATGCCTTCCGACGATTTGGCAGGCGTCGCAAAGCGATGCGTGCCGTTACCTTGGAAAGGAGGGACAGCATGGCAGCAAAAACAGAAAAACAGCAGACAGCCAAAGCGGAAACTACTCAGGCGCAGCCGGTAAAGGCAGCAGTTGAAAAAAAGTTCCCGCTTGAAAAATTAAGGGCAAATTGTAAAAAGATCTTTGGCGTTACGGACTGTACTTTTGCAGGGGCAACGTACGGTATGACCGGCAATTATACCATCACTGAAATTAAAGCGCGACTCGAGAAGTGGCGCGGAACGGAGGTAAAATAATGGCAGGGGGAACATTCAATAAACGTGCCGGAAAGGTAAGGCCGGGTACGTACATCAATTTTGAAAGTACCAGGCAGGACACTGTAAACGGTGGCAGCCGCGGTATTGTAGCCCTTCCTCTTACAAAAGCAACTTACGGGCCAGCAAAGCAGTGGATTACGCTAACGGCGGCAAGCCCTGACGGCGCATTTGCACAGCTCGGCTATAGCATTTATGACGAGGATGAAAACAGGCAGATGCTTCTGATTCGCGAAGCATTTAAGAAAGCGTCCCAGGTTCTTGTGTACATTGTGAATGAGGGCCAAAAGGCAACCGTGACAAAGACAAGCACAGAGGGAGAGTCTGTAGCGGCGACGATTACGGCAACTGCAAAATACGGCGGCACAAGAGGGAACGCATTATGCTTTGCGGTTGCGGAAAACCCGGTTGGCGGTTTTGACGTGGTTGTCACGCTTGGCACAAATACAGTAGCCGAGTATGGAGGCCTGGAGACAGTAGAGGATTTGGCGGCGCAGAATTGCGGGTATATCGCATTTACCGGCAACGGGAACCTTTTTGCGGTTGCTGGCGCAACGCTTACAGGTGGCACAGACGGCGAGGCAAGCAATTCCGATATTGCCGCATTTCTGGATTCGCTTGAAGCAGTGAGGTTCAATACCCTTTGCTTCCCTATCACAGAGGCTTCCTTGCAGGCTGCGGCAAAAACCAAAATCATGTATATCCGCGAGAATGTCGGCAAGGGCGTGCAGGCGGTTATGCCAGACACAAAAAGCGCTGACTATGAGGGCGTTATCAATGTGACAAACTCCGTCGCGATTGGCGGGGATAAGCTTTCCCATGCAGAGGCATGCGCCTGGGTGGCGGCAGCTACGGCAGCGGCAGAAAATACAGAAAGCAATACCTATGTGGCGTATGACGGCGCAACGGAAGTTGTTGACCCGAAAAGCCATGAAGACGCTGTTGCAGCGATTAACAACGGGGAATTTTTCTTCTCTGTTTCCGAGGCCGGCGACGTGGTTGTCGAGTATGACATCAACTCGCTTGTCACGTTCAAAAAGCCCAAAGACAAAACGTACCGCAAAAACCGCGTGATTCGCGTGTTTGATACGTTTGCGGAAAGCATCCAGCTTAATTTCCCGCCGAATAAGTTCAACAACAATTCTACCGGCTGGGACGTGATGGAAGGAATCGGGCGCACAATCCTCAAACAGTTTGAGGACGCTGGGGCAATTACGAATGTGGACGCAGAAAATGATTTCCTGGTTGACCGTGATTTGTCCCAGGGCGACGAGACGTATTTTAACGTTGGGCTGCAGGCGGTAGACAGCACTGAAAAACTTTACTTCACAATAGCGACAAGGTAAGGGAGGGGGAAGGACAATGAGCGAGCTTTTAA
Source organism: uncultured Lachnospiraceae bacterium (assembly GCA_949879775.1). GTDB lineage: Bacteria > Bacillota > Clostridia > Lachnospirales > Lachnospiraceae > Petralouisia. The sequence goes on along the minus strand of CATLBW010000050.1, from coordinate 7,029 downwards.
AGTACCATAAAAACCCGATTTCACTCAGGGAAGGCAAAGTGTTCCTGGACGGCTACGAGATTTTCGACGCCGTAAAATGTGAAATCAAATTCACGCCTGACGTATGGACTGGCAAGCAGCTTGGCGACAGGAACGACAGCAGCCGGTGGCTTGGGTATTCCATTACCGGGACTATCACGAGGCGGCGCACCACTACCTGGACGAAAGACCTGATTATGGATTACGTCAACACAGGCAAAACGCCGGAGCTTACCATCCAGGGCATTTCGGACGACCAAGGCTCTGAATTTTATGCAAAGAACGGGTCCGATACGGTTACCGTTGTCGGCTGCGTGCCGACTGGCGACCTGACGCTGCTTTCTTTGGACGCTGACGGCCAGGTACTGGATGACAGTTTTGGGTTCAATGCAAAAGGAATCGTGTAAAAAGAAACCGGCCCTTTCGGATTATCTGGAAGGGCCATTTATTTTGGAAAGGAGATATTTAACATGGAAAAGAAAAATTTGAAATATTTTATGCGTGACACAAAGGAGGAAATCGTTACCGCCCCGGGGCCTGACAGTTTCAAGGATGAAACCGGGAAAGTAATTGATTTTGAAATCAAGGTGCTTTCCCAGGAAACCATTAACAAAATCAATGAGGCTTACAGAAAACGCAGCATGGCGACAGACAAAAAGGGCAACCCGCTGGTTACTATGGGCGAAGTCGTATGGAAAGTTGAAAAAGACAATGCAAGGGCTTCCCGCCATATTATCGCGGAGGCGCTGCAGTACCCGAACCTGAAAGACCCGGAGCTGATGAAGCATTATGGCTGCGCGGACATGACGGAAATGCCGCTCAAAGTATTCTCCCGTGCAGATGAATACCAGCATGTATCGCGTATCGTTATGCAGGCGCTTGGCCTTATGGAAACGCCGGATGACAGCGTGGAACTGGACGCGGCAAAAAACTCATAAGGGCTTCCGGGGGCGACGGGTATTGGGCGCACGTCCTCTGGCAGCGCCACGGTCTCCGTATGGAAGATTTTGAGGCAATGCCTAGGAGGTTACAGCTCTTATATATTGCGTCTGAAATAGAAGAGAATGAGCGCCCTGTGGGGCATAAATAGGAAGGGGGCAGCGCTATATGGCAGACTTGACCGCAAAATTTAGCATGGTTGACGAGATAACTGATAAATTGGCGGGAATGTCCGAATCAGGCCAGGCTATGCTGGGACAATGGAGCCAGGCGGGCGAGGCCGCAAATGCCGCCTTTGACGGCCTCGCAGGGGCAGCAACAACGACGGCAACAACCGCGGATGGCATAGCAACGTCAATTAACAGCATACAGGAGGCAAGCAGCGGGGCGCAGACTTCCGCTGGCGGCTTGTCTGATACCATGAATAATTATGGCACTGCCGCCGAAGAAGCGGCCTCCCAAACAGACTATTGGACTGATTCCGTAGGGAATTATAACAAGGGCATGTTAGAGGCCGTATATTCCACGGAAGAGCTTGTGGAAATGGGCTATAAGTCGGCGGCAGCCCTTGAAGAGGAACAGGAAATGTTTGCGTTATGCGAACAGTCGGTCGGCTACCTGAATAAAGCGCTGGAAGGTTCAGAGGAAATCCAGAACAGCCTTAACGAAGCAATGGGTCAGGCGGGCGCCACCCTTTCAGAGCTGGCAGGCAATGAAAATGTCTCTGCGGAAGCAAAGGCTGAGTTAGGGCGCAACAGCACGGTTGCAGCCGAGGCCATGCAGGGGCTTGCAACGGCACAGGCAGAAGCGGCGGCAGCAATGGAGAACTATGACGCCGTACTTGCTTCTGGCACGACAGATTTATCAGAGCTTGAAGCCGCGGCAGAACGGGCTTACCATGCGGCGGACGACCTTGCAGAAGCAAACGGAAAAGCAAGCGCCGCGACGGAGGAATTATCAAAAAGCACGCAAGAGGCGTCAGGGCAGGCCGATAAAGCCGGGGACAGCGGGCAAAACGCGGTGGAAAGCATTGCAGGGGCGTTGGCTGCGGCCGGAATTACGGCTATGGTAAAAGAAATCGGCGACGCAGCTTACGAACTTGCCGACGCATTCAGCGAGGCAGAAAGCACCGTCGTACTTGCGACCGGCGCAACAGGCGAAGCCTTAGGCGGGTTAACGGCAAGCATGATGAACGCCTATGCCGCAAGCAAAACAGGGACCCTTGACGAAACAGCTTCGGCAGTTGGTGAAATTAACACAAGGCTTGCCTATACCGGCGACATGCTTGAGAAAACTACCGGCCAGTTTTTAGACTTCGCAGCCATTACAGGGGGAGACGCAACCGCAGCCGTAAGGAGCGTCACTCAGCTTATGAACCAGTGGGGCGTCCCGGCTACGGAAATGGAAACCATGCTTAGCAAACTTGCATATGCAGGCCAGGCCAGTGGGATTAGCGTTGAGTCCCTTTCACAGCAGCTAACGAATAATAAAGCGGTCTTGGATCAGTTAGGGTTTACGCTGGACCAGGCTACGGCAATGTTTATGAACTTTGAGCTTGCCGGCACAAATTCAGCGGCTGTAATGGCCGGCTTTAGGACAGCCCTTTCCAAAGGGGAGGTTAGTTCCTTGAATGAACTGAATGAGGTATTTGGGCAGATTGCAAGCGGGGCAATGGACGCGGCGCAGGCTTCGGAGTTATTTGGCGGCAGGGCAGGCCCCGCGATTGTCAATGCAGTCCAGGGGGGAGCCTTATCGCTGGATGAAATGGTAAGCGCACTTGAAGCGGCGGACAGCACACTCGCGACAACAGCGGATGCAGCCCAGACCTTAGGCCAAAAATGGAGCCAAGCTACAGGAAATATAAGTACGGCATTCACAACTGCATTAGATCCGGCGCTTAGCTCTATTTCCAGCGGTTTAGCGGGGATGGTAAACGGCATAGGCGATTTCCTGAATGCGCACCCAGCCGTAACAAAAGCAATATCAGCTTTAGCAATTGGCTTGGGGACAGTGGCGGTGGGCATAGCAGGCGTTGGGGCGGCTTCCACGGCATTGGGCAAGGCTGTCCCAGCTATCGTCTCATTTGGGACGTCCTTAAATACAGCCCTCGGCCCGATTGGATGGGTTGCCCTTGCCATTACCGGCATTGTGGCAGCAGGCACGGCGCTTGTCGCAATGTTTTCCGAAGCCGGAGACGAAACGGCTGGCATGACGGCAGCGACAAGGCAGCAGTATTATGAACTGCAAGGATTAAATGCTGAATATGACGAAGCGTGCGCAAAATATGGCGAGACTTCCGAAGAAGCCTTGCGGCTTAAGTACCAGGTTGACGATTTGTCAGAAGCCTTTGAGGCAAACAGGCAGACCCTTGAGGAGTTTGAGGCGGAAGTTGATGCGCTTGTGCAGAGCCATGATGAGCTTATGTCCAGCTATGGGGAAAGTTTGGAATCCATCAGCCATAATGAGCAGGGAACGCTTGCGCTTATCCAAAAGCTGGAAGACTTAGCCTCGCAAACTGACAGGACGGCGGCGCAGGAAGAGCAGATGAAAGCTGTGGTAGACCAGCTTAATGGGGATTTGCCGGGCCTTGCGTTGTCTTACGAGGATGTCGCGAAAAGCACGGACGCCTGCGTGGAATCCATGAAAAAGACCGCCGCGGAACAGGCGAGGCAGGAACGGCAGGCTGAACAGAAGCAGGCCTATGTTGAGCTCTTAAAGGAACAGGCTGAACTTGAGGAGAAAATTGCCGGAGCAGAAGAAGATTTGCGGATAGCGCAAGAAAACAACGCAAACGCCGCATCCATAGGGAATGACTGGGTGTATGAGACGGGGGCATATGGGGCCTGCATGGAAGAGATGCGTGAATACGAAGAAGCCTTGGACGATTTGAACGCCACTTATGCAGAGAACCAGGCGGCATTACAGGAAATTGAATCTGAATGGGAAGAAGTTGCGGCAGCGGCCGAAGCCGCGGAGGACGCAAGCGTAACAGGCGCCGAGGCAGCGGCGGCAGCCTATGAGGGAGTTCGTGAGGATGTAGAGCAGCTATGTGCCGCCTATGATGCGGCTTACCAGTCGGCTGTTGAGAGTTTCGGGGGACAGTTCGGGCTATTTGACGAGGCAACAACAAAATCAGAAGAATACTTGAATGCCACGGTCGAGAATGCGCAGAAAGCCATAGAGTCACAGCTTGCCTATTGGGAAAGCTATTCTGCCGACGTGGAAACATTAAGGAGCAAGTCTGCCGCAGACTTAGGAATCACGCAGGAAAACTATGAAGCCTTAATGTCATATGCGCAGGACGGCAGCGAGCAGGCGGCAGGGCTGGCGCACAGCATGGCAGAGGCCATTAAAAGCGGTGATGAGAAAGCGGTGGCGGAGCTTGCCAACACGCTTGGCGAGGTTGTGTCAAAGCAGGATGAGATTGCAACCGCCACGGCTGAATGGCAGACAAATTTTACAAACGAAATGAACCAGTATGCGCAGGAGATGGAAAAAACAGTCAAGGACATGGACCTGTCAGAGGAGGCAAAAGCCTCCGCAACGTCTACCATAAAGGGCTATGTCAATTCTATTAAAGCCGGGAAAAAAGGGGCCGTGTCGGCTGCCCAGGATATTGCCGATTCTGTGTCAGCCGCCCTGAAAAGCGCAAGCGCGTCCGTAAACGTAAATGTGAACGGGAGCGGTGGGGCAACTGCCACTGCCGTCTCAGCATATGCAAACGGGACGACTGACGCGGAGGATATCTTTATTGCTGGCGAAGCAGGGCCGGAGCTGGTTGTTGGGAAGCCGGGAAGCACGGTATTCCCAGCAGAGGAAACCGCAAAGATTATGGCGGCGGTCTTAAGCTTTCATGGAGCCGACCCTCCCCAAAACGCTTATGCGCAGTCGGCGTACCATATAAGCGAAAGCCCGGTAACAGAAAATATCTGGAATAGCTATGATTACTCCCAAACATATGGGAGCCAGGATGCGTACGATTACTCCCAAACATACGGAAGCCAGGACAGCTATGACTATTCCCAAGCGTACGGAAGCCAGGACATTTATGACTATTCCCAGGCATATGAGACAATTAATAATTATTCCCAGGAAGGACTTGCTGTATTGCCTAATACACAAGGCGTCCTGCACCTGGCAGGGGAATGGGGGCCTGCCGCCAAAAGCGGCAGCGTTGAAAACGGGGATGGGCAGGCCAAGCGGATTCTGCTAGAGATTGCAGGCAGCGGGGCCATAGAAGTTAGCGGAAATGGGGGCATTGATAAAGAAAGGATTTTAGAGGTGCTGACAGAGCACATCAAGCCTGTGCTGCTTGGCATTTTGCAGCAGGAAATTTATGAGGAAGGGGACCGTAGCTATGAGTTCTAAATATGAGATGTGGCTTACTTATAATGCCGAAAAAAATAAAATCAAGTTCCCTGTGCTGCCGGATAAAATCACAATAAAAAACGGGGGGCAGAATGCAAGCGTCAATATCGCAGGGCTTGGCGAAACCACCATACGGCGCGGCCGGAAAGCCCTTACTTACAGCTTCTCAAGCTTCCTCCCGGCAAAAAGTTTCCCGGGCATAAACACAAGCCAGCTTGCCACAACGAAAAAAGTGAAGACAAAAATGAAGAGGACGGCAGAAAAGGTTGAGGTAAACGATGCGCCAAAGCCGCGGGCCATTATCAAAAAAATCAATAGCTGGAAGGGGAAAAAGCAGCCAGTCCATTTCATCATCACGGGCGGCCTTGTTGATAGCTATTGCACAATCGAGAACTTCACATACGAGGAAGCGGGGGGCGATGTCGGGACTTACCAATTTAGCCTTGAGCTAAAGGAATACCGGGAGGTGGAAGCCCGGAAGATCAAAAAGAAAAAAGGGAAAAAAATCCAGGGCGCAAAGAAAATGGTATGCCAGGCGGCAACAAAGAAAACGGCAAAGCGCACAAATTCAAAGGCGGTCCCCGACACGTATATAGTGAAAAAAGGGGACTGCCTTTATAATCTCGCAAAGAAGTTTTATGGAGACGGCACAAAGAGCTCAAAAATCTACAACGCAAATAAAAAGGTTATCGGCAGCAACCCTAACAAAATTTATCCTGGGCAGGTGCTAAAGATACCGAGCTAAGGAGGCGGGCTATTATGGCAAGCGGCATTTACCTTGCGCTTTATAAGTCCGGCAAGGGCTACGACATTACGAACCTCGTACAGAAGGTTGCCTGGAAGGGGCGCAAAGGCGCCGCTGCCAGAAGCCTTTCCGTCACGCTGGTTGATGATGACGGCTACGGCCACGACCGGGCGAAAATCAATGTTATGTCGGGGCATACCTGTATTTTTAAATACAACGGCAAAGAACTTTTCCGGGGGCTTATCATGTCAACGACGCAGACCAGCAAAAAGCAGGAAACTTTCCTTGCTTACGACATTGGCATTTATCTTTCCAATAACCGCGATACGTTTGTATTTAAGAAAAAGACGGCGGACGCGGTATTTAAGGGCGTATGCAAGCGGTTTAACATCCCTTATACAAAGGTTGCCAAATGCAGCCATGTAATTAAGGAATTGACGAAAAGCCGGAGCACAGCGTTTGACGTCATCTGCGACGCAATGAGCCAGGAGTATGAAGCAACCGGCATACGGCATTATGTGGCCTGTGAAAAAGGTAAGTTAGAACTGTTGACGAGGCGTGAAAATTTTGTACAGTGGGTGATTGAAACCGGCGTAAACATTGAGAGCTATTCCTATACGAAGAGCATTGAAGATGTGCGTACCCGTGTAAAAATGCTGTCGGACAAAGGGAAGGTTGTTGCCAGCGCGAAAAACAAATCCCTTGAAAAGAAAATCGGAATTTTTCAGGAGGTACAATCGCCGGAAGATTCCATGGGCAAAGCGCAAGTCAAAAAACTTGCAAAAAGCGTGTTGAAGGAAGAAAGCACACCGGAGCGGACTCTGACAATAGAAGCCCTTGGCATACCGGGCGTTATATCCGGCCGGGGCGTTTACATTATCATTAAAGCCTTAGGCCTGAAAAGAACGTTTTATGTAGACCAGGACACACATACGTTTGAAGGCGATATGCACACCATG
>CATLBW010000049.1 GCA_949879775.1 uncultured Lachnospiraceae bacterium | reverse complement strand
TTTCCATGGCGCAGCTTCCCAGTCTCAACCTGCTCTGTGCCTACAAGCGTCCCATCCTTGAGCAGCACAGGGCGGTTTAGCATCAGATTGATAGGCTCAAAACGACCGCTATTCTTGTCCGCATACCCTTCCTGGATTTCCAACACCTTGCTTGAAGAATACATGCCCGTTGTATACAGCCAATAATTAACGTCATAATATGGGTCAACCAAGAGGCGGCTGTCTTTTTTCCCATTTAATTCCACACAAAAATCTGCGCCGCCAAACTCTGGGTTCCCCTGATCCGGGATAGTGTCGAGCGTGATGCGCCCTTCCTTGCCCCCGCCTTTCAAAAGCAGATAGACATAGGCCTCGTCACTCCTGACGTACAGCTCTTTCCCTCCTCTTTCCACAAGCGGCTCCATGCCTTCCCACTCCCCGGCGTCGCCGTCCACCGTACAGGCTGCTTCCTCTCCCGGGTCAAATGACAACAATCCAAAAAACTGTTCGCTGGTCTGCACGTCGCACCAATAAGGACGCGATTCCGGATCGGTGTAATCCATGGTATTCCATGTCCTCTTGAACCATTCATCCTGCCAGATAAACATACATGCCCCGGCGCACCCGGTATCAATGATATCATCCAACATGGATACAAGTGCCTTCCCCTGCTCCTCCTCTGACAGCCCTCCCTGGTTAAACCCTGCATCATGCGCAAGATGCGTTATCCCACGCCCAGCAGGCACGCCAAACTCAGAAATCACAACCGGCATTGTATGGTATTCCACAAGCTTGCCAAGATAGCTCCTATAGGAATTGGGAGGCTCATCCTCCAAAAGCTCCGGCGCATAGCGCATCATTTCAGGATAATATGGGTACACATGATAGGAAGCAAAAAGCCCCGCCCGAAATGCTGGCTTTGCCTTTACATGCTCCGCATCCACAGACACAGCGTCCTCCATCTCAGGGTTCGGCTCCCCCGGATGCTCCAACGGATCTGTCGTCACCCAGTTTGCAAATGCCGTCGGGTGCTGCATGTTATAATTCTTTGTCTCATGGGAAATACATGCGTCAAGCCCTGCCGCCAAAAATGCCTCGAAAGGCGTCGCATCCTCCACATACAGGTATTCACCGTCAAATTCGTTTCTTTCCGGATGTGACTCGTCCGTATTGATTACAAAATCCGGCTGCCACTCAATGCCAAGAATCCATCCCATCAAATATTGCGAGACGTCAGCCTTATAATCGCCGCTCGCATTGCCGGCGGTTTGCTTGATCGTGGCATTCCCATGGACGACGTCAACAATTGTCCGGCACATGGCTAGCCAATCGTTATATATTTTGTCATCCTCCGCATATGCATCAGCAAGCTCACTGACATCCTGCTCATTGTTATAGACGCCCTGTATGAAATAGAGGGGTGTCTTTGCAGAAGCATTGTACTCCGCCAACGCCTCATAAAATTCCGGCATGAGGATTGTATAGACACGGATAACGTCCGCATGCATTTCCTGAATCTGCCCAAACCACCGTAAATACTCTTCCTTTGTAATCCCAAATTCCCCTGGGAAATACCCTGGCTTGCCTGCCCCAATATTGACGCCGATTGGCATGATGTCCTGCCAGCCTGCATCGGCGCTGTAATTTTGAAGCATCTTCCCATTTGCTTGGAAAGAATAACGGATTCCATCTTCTGTATACGTCGGCAAAGATGACGTTTCTATCAAACCATCCTCCGTTTTACCAACGCTTTCCTCCGTTGATTTTGCCAGCCCTCCTACCCCAGGCAGTTTATCTTCCCCCGGATAGCTCCAATGGGCGCAGCCGCCAGACAGCGTGAGCGCCAGCAACATTGCCAGAAGCGGCAAAACATTGCCTTTCCATTTTTTCATTTCCTCTTAATCCTTTCACCAAAGCAGTTATCACCACTGATCCTCTTTTCCCTCAACAATCTGGTCCACCACATAATTGACGATGCCTGAAATCTGCTGTGACTGGAGCTTCCCAATATGCTCAATAAACCCCTCTTCGCCGCGGTGGCTGACAATATAACTTCTGGTCGGCGCCTCGCTCCCCTCAAGGGAAACCAGCTCTCCCCCGCTGCCTCTCAATAACTTCTGCAGCTCATCATTAAAATGGTCCGTTACATTCTCAATCGTAGGGTTGATGGCGTCAAAAGGCTCAATCGTATTTAATATCTGGTTCTGGTACTTGTCCAAATATTGCTCAATCAAATCTTCAAACGTGCGGAATTCCACAAAAGCATCACCCGAGACAATAATCGTGATGACAAATTCCCATGTATGCGGGTGCGTCTGCCCCTGCTTGCCGTTAATGATAATATAATGGTTCATATTTAAATACGACTTTAAACGGTATTCCCGGTATAATTTCTTTTCCCGCACTTCTCTTTCACCACCTTCCAAAACTTCGCAAACTGCTGTTGATAGCTGTTCATGTTATCTTCGCAGTATAAATCTCCCCAACTGCGCACATCATCATCTTCCAGGGATTCAATAATCTCCTTGCTGACCTTTCTTGGGTATTTGACAAAAACCAACACCAAAAACTGCTCATCCATGGAAAAGCGGAGCACACGGTTATCTAACACCGCCTGCATACGTGCAAAAAACTTTTCACGCGCCTTAGCAGACTCTGTCTCAAACGCTGCGAAATGCAGCGGGTATACGTCTTTTTCATCCAATGCCTGCAAAAACTCGTCCAACATAACGTTCTTAAACACATGCCTGCTGGCGCTGAACGCATACTCCCTCTTGAGTCGTTCGTCCAAATGCTCAATCTGCTGGTTCTGCCATACCACTCGTTCTTCTTGCTTATCGAGCAAATATTTCTGGCTTTGGATTTTCTTCGACATCACCATGCTAAGAATTATCATCAGCGCCAATACCAGAGAAAGGATAATGATAATCGAATTCCTGCACTCTAACAGGATATTATCCTCCAAGACGACCCTGTCATACGTCAAAAGGCAAATGCGGTACTGCTCCCCCTGCCAGCCAAAAATCATCCCTGAGGCGATAAAACGGTCCTCGTTAAGATAGATAATCCGGTGGTTAACCTCATTCACGCCCAGGCTGTCCATAAATGCAGAGGCCGTCTCCGTTGCATAATACGTGCCATCCGAAAAGCCCTTGTAACGGTTAGTCTCCGTGACGCTCTTGACAAAAAGAATCGAATCACCCTTGCTCAGGGTCCAATACCTGCTTGCTGTCGCATCCAGCGTACTGATAATCTCTGTAATATCCTCGTCCGCCCCCTGATCTTGGAGGCGATTAATCTGATCCAGGATAATCTTCACATAGCCGTCCTGTTCCGCGCCATATATTTCCAAAAACCTTGTCTCATAATTCTCTAACTGGCAATAGATAAATACATCGGACGCTATCGCGAAGAACACCACAGCCACCGTAAGAATAAAATAATTAAACTTTTTCCTCATAAACCTCATTCACCCGTTTACTTATTCATAATTAACTGCCTTGCGCGCTTTCTGTAATAAATTCAAAGGTTTCTTCGCCTCTGCAATAAGCTCTTTTTGAAAATCCTTACGCTCGTCCGTCAGCGTGCGCGTCTTCCAGGCACTGTCCGTATTAATGCTATTAATCACGCCTGCAAAGCGGATAAAAAATACCAACAGGTTGAAAAGCGGCAGGAGCGGCACAATATACCAATGCCTACGGTAATATTTTTTCAAATCAGCAAACTCCCGCAGGCAGCCTACTGTGGAAAAGTAATACAGGAACCCACTGGCAATATACATCAGGAAAATAATGCCCGTAGAGACCAGTATCACTTCCGGCGAATAATTCATACACATCAGGCAGATTAATGCCAGATACCAAATAAGCCTCGGAAAAGCAAATGTATGGTCATACATCAACGTCCTTACCATCACATTGGAAAACATTTTGCGTACTTTCAAATCCTTTTCCAGAAACTGGTGGGAAACCTCAAGGCTCCCCCTCTGCCAACGCTGCCTTTGTGTATAAAGCTTATTGATGCCTTCAATCGGGTCTACGCAAAATATGGCATTTTCACATATGTGCACTTTGGTATGCTGCAAATAACGCATTTGGAACGTAATATTTGTATCTTCACAGATCGTGTCCGTGTTATATAGCTGAGACTTTAAAACAGCCGACTTGCGGAAAGCCGAAAATGCGCCGGACAAGGTATAGATGCTGTTCGTCTCAGACGCGTAATTGCGCCCCGCCAAAAAAGCCTGCGCATACTCCATAAATTCCATTTTGCGCAAAAGCCTGGCAAAAACCCCTTTGTACTCCTCTATCATCTCAGGCATAGTCAGGATTGCCCCTGTCATACAGTCTACATCCGGGCAGGATTCAAATTTACGCACCATATTCGTGATAGCGTGTGGCTCAAACTGCCCATCGCTGTCCACATGGATAATATACTTCCCATCTGCGTTAAATAAAGCTAAGTTCAACGCGCGTGATTTGCCTTGTTTGGCGTTCAGCCACTGCATCAGCAAATCCGGGTACAGTTCCTGGCACTCCGTATATACACGGAAAGAGTCATCCCTGCCCTGGTTATTCACCAGAAAAATACGCATTTTCTCATTTGGGTAATCACTGTCATTAATAGATTTTATACAATCCTGCAACGAGTCCTGCGAGTTATAGACTGGGATAATCAGCGTAACCTCCGGCCAAAAAATCGGGTCCTCATATTTCGGCGGGAAAATCTTTTTCTTCACTAAAATAAAGAAACTTCCAATGGACGGTATTATTTCCATAATAAAAGGGATAATAATCCATGCCGCCCAAAACAATATAGAATTTAAAAAGCTATTTATCACTGTCATACCGGAAACTTCCCACCTTTTGCTTGATAATCTGCGGCTTCGTAAACACATAAAAGTAAATAAGCACCGACAAGCTGTAGAACACAATCCTCCCGATAAAGGTATGTGCAATATAGTACATATCAATCCCACAAAAATGGATCATCAGGCAGATTACGGTAATCCTTAGCGCGTTTGCCAATACCATCGCCACCACGCCCAGGACCCCTACATAAATCCTTTCATACACCGTATACACACGGTAAAATATCAACAACGAAAGATACGCCATAATCTCGATAATGCCGGAACACTCAAAATCAATCTTTAAGGAAATAGCCCCTACCGAGGATTCCACAAATATTACGCCATATTTGTAATGCGCGCTATAAATTCCGGCTATTTTCCCGGGAAGGCTCGCCAACAAAGCAACAATCCGCGCCAATGGCTCGGTCAGCGCCGGCTCTAAGAACACCAGCATCAAAATAAACGCCCCTGCGCTTCCTATTAAAAAGCGCCAAAAATTCAGCTTGCTTTTATTTAAGATGTGCAGGATAAACAGCCATGCCGCCATCAATACAATCCCGACTATGTATCTCACCATTTATGAATCACCCCGTTCCCTCCGCAGGTTTCCCTGCCCGCCGTTTCTTGTGCAGCGCATACCATACAACCAAAGCTGCCGCCGCTATGCTGGTTACAATTCCCCATTTCAAATAAGGATATGTCAGGAAAATCACTGTTGTTCCCGCCCCCACATGCAGCAGATGGTTGCGCTCGCTTATTTCCCCACTGGCCTTAAAACTGTCATAGTAAGCAAGCCCGGTATTTGTATCTGCATTCTCTGCGCTAAGGACGATCCTGTCAGGCTTATATTCAACATGGTACGGCACAACCTCCCGCTTCGGCAAATCGCTCGAAGAAATGTTCAGTGTCCGGCTAAGCAGCTTACCGATGCTCTCGTCTTCCGTCAGCCCATAATAATATGTCAGGTTCAAGCCAACGACAATAATGTTATCATTTTTCACTGTGCCATAAAATGGCAGCTCCCAGTCCACATTATCCACGGTCCCCCAAACCTCATCCAATCCATCCACATATACGGTGCTCCACTCACGATAGCCGTCCGGAAACAAATCTGTCTCCAACACGCCGTCCACCGTATCTAAATCCGGGTAGCCCTGCGAAAAAACAACGCCATTGCAGACTACGCCAAGAAAACTCTGGTTCTGGCTGCCCCTGTCATCCGGGATTCCATCCGCTGCAATGACAATGCGCACGCCAGCTTCACCCAGCTTTGTTATCAATTGCTCCGCAGCGGCTTTATCATCATAAGTAAACCCTGCCAGATATATTAATTTATAATCACATAAATCTTCAAACGCATAATCATTAAGGTTGTTGCTGTCCGTCTCCTCCACTGCTGGAAACTGCCGGGAAAGCTGGTCTGTCGCGCTGCCAATCCCGATAGCCGGATATTGGGAGACAGTTCCCCAATTCCCTTCCAAATCATATTTATACAGACGGTAATTGTCATTGAAATCCACCAACCGATACCCCACGCTTGCCGCCGCCGCATCCATATCCTCCACGGGATGGCTGCCAAGCCTGCCCACAATGTCAATGCGCACGATGACCGTATCATTCCCCAGCTCCAGGCAGCGGTCAAATACATAAGGGTACTCGCCCTCCTCCAAGGCACGCTCAATCTGCAAAAAATTCGACGATGTGGCGCTAAACTCCCCGGAAGCCCCATATGAAATTGCCTGCGGCTCGCCAAAACCTGTAGCCAGGTAAGCCCCCATAGCATTTAGGGCGCTCTCGTCCACCAACGCCATACGCTGCTTCGTTATCTCCTTTGCCTGGGCTATCAATGTCCACTCCGCATAATCCGCAAGGATATCCTGCGGCTGCGTCCCCGACTGATGCCCAACAACCATCGGCAGCGATGGTATGGCGTCCACAAGCAGAAGCGCCGCAAACAGGACAACCCAGCCTTTTTTCAAAGTGTCCCAAAGCAAAAAACTAAACAAGGCCATACACAGCGCGACAGGCAGGAAACGAAGCATTTTTAAAACTTGCCCTCCTGGAAGCCGCGACAATAAAATATAGGATATATCCGACGTGCAGATAAAAATCATAATCCCTGTCCAAAAACCAGGCATGGACTTCTTTTTGCTTAACAGCCCGCCAAAAACTGCCAGCAGCAATAATGCCAGGCCAAAATAAAAATCAACGCAGCCGCGAGACAGGCGCGCTCCGGGGTTAATGCTTAAAAGCACACTCTGGAAAAAATCCGCCAACGCACTTTCACTGCCCACTGACACGCTGCTGCGTGCCAAATACGGAACCAGCCATGCCCCGGCAAGCAGGAAACCCATCCCCAGGGCGCATGCCGCACGCAGGCTCCCCAGCCACTCATGGCTGATAATTGCATCAATGATAAGATAAACCACAAAAGCAAGCATAAGCAATCCGGCATAGCCAGGCCCGCAGAGCACAAACACAGCAAAACATACCGATAATTTCAACCAGGAATGCCAATGCTTTTCCCTGAGGCAGCTATATACGAAATACATCAGCAGCGGCAGGACCGCATTGCTCAGGGACTGGGGCAAATTCCCTTCATGGAACAGCACATACAGGTTATTGGGCATAAAAAACCACAAACAGCCAATAAAAATACCGAACAAGGGGCGCTTAACTTTAAATCCCACATAGAGCCAGGAAATAGTTCCCAAAAAACAAATGGCTGCGACAAACACCAGATATCCGCCCATCTGGCTCCCGCCTGCCAAAAATTGGCACAACGCCAGAAAATACAACGGCAAAGGCGCGCAATAACGCAGCGTCTCCATGCCATTATACCAAAGCGGGTCATACAGCGGCCAGAAATCTCCGCTGCCCACCGCCTTATACAGCATATCGCCCTTATAAATATGCCCCAACGTGTCCACCCCTGATGGGTAAATCCCACTGTCCTGCACAAGTTTTGCCACCACAAAGGACAACAACGCATAAAAAATGGGCATTATCAAGATCAAATAATACGGCTGTTTTCTCTCTTTCAATGCCCATTCCTCCTATTACTTTCTGCTTCTATATAAATATTGCAAATGCGATACGCCTTATGGCACGCATAAGCGCTATAGCTATACGAATTATGCCCCTGCCGGAAGGAACTCCCCAAACTTCCGTTTCCTATACCAGAATACCGCCCCCACTGTAACAACACAGAGGACAACACCGACCATTGGCCCGGTAGAAGTACCCGCAGTAAACATCCATTGCTGCCCAATACGTCCATACTGCGCTGCAATCTGCTTTAATGCTGTCTCCCCAACGCCAAGCTTCTTCGCAACTTTCGGCAGATCCAGGTAATATTCCATTTCATCCTTTCCGTCTTTACCGATTGTCATCATCATCTTGCCATACAATTGATCCATTTCATTAAGGTTATTGATATTCGTCGACGTATGCCAGGCATCTATGGATGCAATGTAATATTCATAGGTACCTTCTGGAAGCCCTTGGCGCTGCGGGTCCCAGTTGATATTGCCATTAGCGTCCACCGCCACAAACCTTGGGTAAAAAGCCATCTTGGTATCATACGAACCATTTTGCAGCTTCTCTTCGCTCTGGTTAAAAGCAATCGTGACAGCCTCCGTAAATTCCTGCCCTGCTTCCTGCAAATGCTGCGGCATATTCGTAACTACATGACCGTATAATTTCTCACCATCAGAATACAACGCGCCCTTCGCATCAATCTGCGACTCCTGTGAACCCGCCGTTGCGTACTCGATAGTCGTATGCCCGTAATCCTCCCAGTCCTCATAAGCGCCATCATACACTACCCCAGCGAAAAGATGTTCCAGGTTATTGCCGCTGTCAGGCTGCAAATTTACAATATCCTTCACCAGTGCATCCCCCTCATAAAAACGGAAGGACAAGCTCTCCTCATATTTCGGAAGCTGATCCCTGGGGATAGCAATCTCCCATTCACTGCCCACATAAGCGACCTGTGCGCCGTCCACGCCTTTAACCTCGGGCGCCGTAGATAACTGGATATCCGTCTCATAGCCCAAATCCGACATAATCGCGAACTTGCCATTAGAATGAGTCCCAGCGCCGGAAGCATTGCTGCCTTGCCCATCTTTTATATAAATATAGAACCAATCGCCGTCATACACCGCCGCAACCATAGACAGGCATCCTGGGTGCTCGCTATGCGGGCAGGACGCCTCTGTCTTTGCCACCGCTGCCCAATCCGCATAGTCCCCATCAATGGAAATGCCAGCATACACCGGCTGCGCTTCCTGCACCGCAGACTTCCCGTCAAGCTGCTGGATATCGGCAGCCCCCACTGATGTGCCGCCAAATGTGACCGTAAAGTCAGGGCTGTGGAAAAAGCTGCGCGGCACTGCAAACTCAACGGTATATGGCCCGGCATTGTTCCAATGCGCTTCATTCGTCACCGCAACAGAAGCGCCAGGGACATCACCGTTCCAGCCATTCTTTACAACAGCGCCGCCCTCC
Organism: uncultured Lachnospiraceae bacterium; assembly: GCA_949879775.1. Lineage (GTDB taxonomy): Bacteria > Bacillota > Clostridia > Lachnospirales > Lachnospiraceae > Petralouisia. The sequence goes on along the minus strand of CATLBW010000049.1, from coordinate 13,502 downwards.
CATGCCGAAACCGAAAGGCCGCTGTCTGCCCCCTGTGCACCATCCGCATAAGTAATCCCAAAACGGTTTCCAGTAAAATTATAATCCCATTGCGTGCTGGCGCTGCCTGAAAAGCAGAAATACACGGTATTCCCATCCGGGGAATATGCAACTTTCCAGGAATCCACATTAGATGCATTGGAGGTATGTGACGCCACATTCTGCCAGTCAGCTAAATTGCCGTCCACTTCAATACTGCCTGTTACAACAGCAAAACCAGCCGTAAGCCCCTGGGGCTCTTCCGCCTCTGTCGCTTCATCCCCAAAATCCGCTCCATCCTTGCCCTTAGCGTCCTTCTTAGAATCCGCATTTTCCTCGCCCTTAGCGTCTTTCTTAGAATCCGCATTTTCCTCGTCCTTAGCGTCCTTCTTAGAATCCGCATTTTCCTCGTCCTTAGCGTCCTTCTTAGAATCCGCATCACCATTGTTCTGTGTACCGTCGGTATCTGCACCGCCTGGGTTCTCTGTATCTTTTACCGCATCCGCGTTGTCTTTATTGCCTGCTTCCTCACTGCCTGACAAACCCTCGTCTGTTTCCTGCTGCCCAGACGCGGAGCCGTCAGCCTTAGGCGGCTCTGGTGCCTGATTCCCTGCCGTCTGCCCTGGGTCCTCTGCCCCCGCAGAAGACTCCGCTGCCTGTCCCTGCGCCTTATTTCCCATATCTGCATTGCCCGTATCAGCCGCCATCACCGGCATCCCGGATAACATAAGAGACAACGACATCAACCCTGCCATTGCTCCCCTAAAAATGCTCTTGGCTCCCATAAATCATCCTCCTTAATATGGTTCCAATGTTAAAACTCCTCTTCCACAATTGCATAAATGCGCAAAGGCGTCTCGCTAATCTCAAAACGGGCAAACTTCCAATGCTGTTTTTCCAAAGCATCCTTTACCTTCACATAAAACACCTCGCCTAAATGCTCTATACTCGTATCTCCCCCAAATTCCGGGAACTCATTTAAATATTGGTACTGGAATGGGTCCAACACCTGTTTCAATATGGAATCCATACTGGCAAACTCCAAAAAATCCTCCGATATCTGCCTCGCTACAATCTCAATCTCTATCAGATGATGATGCTTGTGCTCTATCTGCCCGTCAAAGCTGTGCTGCATACATAAACGATATTTTAAACGATGGTATTTCATCCGCTCCTACCTGCCCATCCCCTTCAACATGCCTGCCACCTATTCATTATCTGCTATTATAGCATACTTTCTAAATATTTTTCAATCACAACATATATCCCGTATCCTTGCCATTTGCGCTATAATATGGGTTTAGAAGCATCATAGCCCTGGCAGCATCAGCCAAATATCCGCTCTGGCGCTGCTGCTTGGCTTACTGCTCGCGGGAATAAAACCCCCGGGCAAATGTGCGTATATCCTCATAGCTTACCGCCAAGTTTATATTCTGCCCATTGTCTATGCCAGCCGTGCTTATGCCAATCACTTCCCCCTGCATATTAAGCACGGCGCCTCCGGAGCTCCCCGGGGAAATGGGAGCAGTAAACTGTATCATGTCCACATCCCTGATATTGCGAAAGCCGGAAATAATGCCGTCGCTTACAGAATTGAATAACCCCAGCGGGCTGCCAATTGCCACTACCTTCTGCCCCCTCACAAGTTTCCGGGGGCCGTTATAAATTGGCAGTGGGTTGAGCCGTTTGGAAATCCTAATCACCGCAAGGTCCAGGTTATAATTATACTTAATGACTTCATCTGTCGTATAAATCTGTTCATCATCTTCCATTCTGATGGAAAAAAATTTTCCCCCAGACACCACATGGTCATTCGTCAATATGTAACCGGCGCTGCCAATCATGATACCTGAGCCTGTACCAATCACTTCCTCCCTCCTGTCATGCACGGCAATCATAACAATGGAGGACGCAAGACGCGCCAATTCCTCAAACGACTTTTCTGAATTTTCTAACCTTGCCGACACTGCCCCCACGCTCAATTGCGGAACTGTGCTTGCAGCCTTTTGGGGCTTAGGGTTATTACTGATAACCGCCCCCTGGGCTATGCCTGCAGCCTGGTTTTTATGACGGTTCCGCTCAGGTAGGGTTACCCTGACACTACCTCTTCCTATCTCATTCGTTCCCTGGCCCATATTGGCTGGTGTTTTTTCTGTTGTTTTTTGCCCCATGCCTGCCGACGTTTCCAGGGCTGCTTCCTCCCTTAGTTCCGGCACATATGGCTTGTACCCCGGCAATTTGCCTGCGCCAAACCGCCCAAGGACCAATTCCTGCGAAAGCTTTTTCAACTCTTCGGTAACTTCCGCATCCCCTCGGTTTTCCAACAAAAGGACGTCGCATCCCAGAAGTGTTGCAAAATAGAAAAATAAGTACTCCTGCTCTTTCGTTACATCCTCCGCAATTATCTTCATACAGCTTCTCTCGTTCCAGGTTCCAAGAGCCTCTCCCAGCGCTTCATCCAGCCAAAAAAGGATTTTTGCCGCAAAGTTCTTGAGCATGGAATCTGAAACCGACTGCTTATATGCCCTGTGTTTGGCAAGAGCCTCCGCCAACCCGGCAGATATCACACCCCGTAATGCCCCCGATGGCAGCTTACGCCTGAGGTTAATCCCTCCGCCTTGTTTCCACACATCATATGCCCCGGAATAAAATGATACATCTTCCGCTTTGCAAAGCTGCGGAAGCGATTGCAGCCTAACGTACCACAGCTTGTTTTTTGACATCTCCATACCCATTCTTTTGTCAGCCTGGCAAACTGTGTCGGCAAGCCCCTGGTTTTCGCCCAAAGCCCTTACAAAATATACGTCCCTGCACGCATTCGTGAATCCGCCTTTAATGCCCAGAAATGTATCTATGGAATTAATCTTCATAACATTATGTCTGTAAGTTACTGTTTTCTCCACTGTAAATGCACCGTCCTTTGTATCATTTTATAATTTTATCATGAATTGCAGGACAGTACAACTTTTTACCCTTTCCGCAGACAGGGACTTTTTTATTTAATCTGTGAAGTATGAAATCAGATAAGGATAAAACACAAAAATATATTCAACTTTACTTGCCGAAAGAAATCATCTCCACCAAATTACTGTGCAACGAGCATCGGATTCTGGCAGCCAGAATCCCCTTTATATCTTTTCTAAAAAATAATAATAGAAGCACATGGAATAGTATGTTATAATTTTTTTGTTGCCCACCGATACCCGCAACAGGGAGGAGGTATCAGCGTTGGAATTTTTTATATCTTTTTTAGTTGCCGTTTTGGGCGGTGTAACTTGCCATTACATCGTCAAATGGTTAGACGGTGACGACAAAGGCAACGACTAGCCTCGTGGGTGCTTTGCCACGATAAAAGTAAAGAAGAATCCCTCAACTGTGTTACCGCACGGTTGGGGGATTCGCTTCTTCGTCAACGTTGGACTTTTTATATCTTTTGCCTAATGGCATTATAGCATATGCAAAAATCTTTTTCAATATGCTTGCACAAAAAAGTTTATCCTTATCTGGTATGAAACAACAGTAACTATTAAAAATTCCGTTCTCGAACTACTGGTTTTATGTTATACTTATAAAATGTGGGTGGAAAATATACTTTAAAAATATGTATTATTTTTATTATAGAAGAATTTCATATTATTTTCCACTTTATATAAATAGAATTTCAGGGAGAATCACATAATTGAAAGACAACATTTTATATTATAGCGTAGGGGCGTTGCTTTACTGCCCCGCATGTAGAAAAAGCATCGCCAATTCCATCATCCATGAGGATTTCGGGACAAATTTTTCTTTGGCGCTGTGCTTAGAAGACACGATAAATGATAATTTTGTGGAAGGGGCTGAAAAAGCCTTGCTTGGTTCCATCCAACAAATCTACGAGAGTTTAAAGAGCCGACAATTTTATCTGCCGAAAATTTTTATCCGCGTACGCAGCCCACGGCAAATCACAAAGCTCACGAAAGCATTCGGTCCATCCGCTGAAATAATCACGGGGTATATTATCCCTAAATTCAGTACTGAAAATGCAAATAACTACATCCAGGCCATCATTCAGGCCAATGAATTGGGCGCCCATCCATTTTATATGATGCCCATATACGAGAGTTCATGCATTGTCAACATTAAGGAGAGGGCTGACATTCTTTACCGCTTGAAAGATTCCCTTTCAGCCATTGAGGAGCTCGTCCTCAATATCCGCGTGGGCGGCAATGATTTATGCCATCTATTTGGCTTTCGCAGGCATGCCGATGAATCCATCCACCGCATCCGGCCGATTGCTGATATTTTTTCAGACATCATTACGGTCTACGGCATGGATTATGTGATATCCGGCCCGGTCTGGGAATATTATTCAGGAGAAAACTGGAAAGAAGGACTGCTAACGGAGATTGCGGATGATAAGCTCTGCGGCTTTACCGGCAAAACTGTTATCCATCCTAAACAAATTCCTGTACTTAACCGCGCGTACCAGGTTTCAAGAAGTGATTTTGACGACGCCAGGTCGATTATAAACTGGGACATGAATTGCCAAACTCTCGTGTCCGGCAGCCCGGCAAAGGAACGGATGAACGAATATAAGACGCACCAGAACTGGGCGCAGAAAACAATGTTTCTGGCAGAAGCATTCGGGGTGAAAGACTAACGCCCCTTATGCATCCGCCAATTTTTTAATAATCCCGCAGCATTTGTAATGCTTCAAGGGGTAATACTCTATGGGCACATGCTTTTCTTCTGCCAGCCTTACCAAATGTTCCAGTTGGCAATCTCTTCTGTACCTTTCATCTATCAAAACTTTCCACGGCACCCGCCGCAATAAAACTCTGGTTGCTTCTCCAATTCCTGGTTTAATCAGGTTGATGTCATCCACAGCGAAGCGCCCGGCAATTTCCTTCACCTCATCTATGCCGCATCCCACCGCCGTTTCACGCTCCTGTCCCAACTCCATCTCAAAACAGCTTTCAATGGCCTCAATAAATTCATAAGACAAGTCAGAGTCTTTCAGCTCCTCATAAAAGACGGCGCCATGAAAATCTTCAGCCCCGATGATATCATCCCTGAGAAACGTCCTGCTGATAAGCCCGGAAACCGTACAATTGAGGCAAGAACTTGGAATAAGGATATCTTCATGCGTGCCGCACAAATCGGTCACATTGGCTGGGTCTGCCGCCACAGCCAGCTCTGGTGAAACACCTGCATATGCTGCGACGTCTTTTTCCAGCTCCTTCAAGATGGCTCCCTTGCCGATCCAGCCGTCGACAAAAAGAAGCTCATGCGGCCTGTATTTATGCAGCAGAAACTTCATGGCGTTATCGTCAATACCCCGCCCCCGGATGATGGAGATGGCATAATGCGGGACTTCCACCTGATATTTGGCTCTCAGATACCGTTTCACCAGAATCCCAATGGGAATTCCCGCCCGTGCAAGCGAGACAAGCACCACGTCTTTGCCCCTCTTTTGCATGATTTTTCGTGAAAGACGCCCGATCGCCTGCGCCGTAGCTTTCGCATATTTTTCCAACGCGTCCTGATATGCTTCCATATATTTTTCTGTCGGCACATATTCGATGGGCAGCATTTCACTGTAATGTCTGCCGGACTGAATCAGCTTTTCTCTCTCTTCTGTAGGCTGGGGATTTACAAGCCCTGTAATATCCTTTAAGAGCAGCGTCACATCATCTGCTTTATAGGAACTTCTCACATTAACACCACCTAAACACTGTAATATTTTTATTTTGGACTGCCAGCGCATGTATCAGGCTGTCCACCCCTTCATCCTCCGACAGTTCCGCGTCCGTTACCACTAACACTTGGTCGTAGGCGTCTATATCGTACAGAAACGTCCTCCTGTCCGCATCGTAGAGGCTGCGCAGTTCATACCTTGCATGAAGGGGATATTGTTCTTCCGTGCTGACAATGATAGGACTTCTTGTCGTAGAATGGCACTTTACTTCATTTCCAAGTTTCTCTAGTTCTGCACCTATAAACAATGCTGGAAACATAAACTCTTCCGTACCCACGACCAGTATTCTTTCCTTCACAGGCAAGGTACGTGCTACTGATATATCCTCAAATAGCTTCCTGCACGCCGCTTCATATGCATGGGCATCCACGAGACGCCTTGCGTCCATCCTGCCAGCAATCGGCACAACCGGAACCTTTTGTTTTATCCGACTGAAATAATTGGTATGCTCCCCAGCGTCAGTAAAACATTTCTTATACGCGCCATCCCCGGCAAATGTGTCCGCAATTTCACCGTAACGGCTATGGTCTGTCTTCACAAGATAATGAAGGTCAATGGACTTCTCTTCATACAACATCCGGTGCTCCTTTGACATGCCATTAAGGATAGAGGCAACCGCAAACTTTATGTCTTTGCGGTACTCTTTTTTCATGACAGAAATAATGTTTAAAATTGTCTTGCCCGTAGTAACCTCGTCTTCGACAAAGACAATTCTGTCTACACGCCCGACCGCCTCGTCTATATCATTTTTGACAAGTTTTTGTTCGGTGGCATGACTGTGCTCTTCCGAGAAGAACAGATAGTCCACGCCTTTCATTACCTCGCGCGTGGTCTGAATATATTCTGTCCCCAAATCAATTGCCGCCTGCGCCCCTATCGCCGTCGCCGTCTCCGCAAACCCTATGAGAAGGAGTTTTTCGCCTGTATACTTTCCCCGGACAACTTCTGCCAGGTCGGAAAACAAGGCCAGCGCCTTGGATGGGGAAACCGGCACATGCTTGCCCTGTAATGGGTTGACTACCAGGTAATTTCTTTTTGTGTTATTCTCCCGCTTGGCTATTCTTACGAGAGTTTTTTGTGAATATTTCATGTTGTGTTATCCTTTAATTATCTCCATTATAATTGTTCTTAATATATTATTATCGTTTATGCCTTACCCAAAAGCAATTACCAGTTTACCTGACAAGTCCTTCTCTTTAATCCAAGACAAAACAGTAGGCGTTAAATCCATTACCGTTGCCTTTCCCACAGATACTTTGTTTAGAAATTCTATTACCTCATCACTTGTCAGCCCAAGACTTTGAATTATTTCGTCAGACTCTTTTATCCCTACCTGCATTAAGTCAAGTATATTATCATTAAAATTCCAATTAGCTCCCTTTATAATTTTATTAATTGCACTATTAATCCTACTCTGATCCGGTGCTATCCCTTTCACATTTTGTAACATATTCGTTTTAGGATAAGTTATATGACGATACTTTACATCCCACTCCTTAGTTATTTCTTTTTTAATAAACTTCAATTCTCTTTGAACTACAGCCGCAGTAGTCTCTTGAATCCTCCCTCCCTCAAGCGCACCAGCACACATTTCTAACAAATCCAAAAATTTTTGTTTCTGCTGGGCTGATATTCTAAATGACATTTCAGAATAAGCTTTTTGGATAGACATAATAACCTTTAAAGTCTCCGCAACAGTTTCCTTAAATATTCTATCATTCTGTTCTTGTTTTTGAAAATCATAAGCGTTCTGTTCTAATACTCCTATTTCATTCATCTCATGAATACAATCATTTAATTCTTCTAAAAGCATTCCTTCACCTCCCATTCAATTACAGTATCCTTTGCCGACATAATCTGCTGCCGCTCATTTACATACTTAGCCTTCTCATGCCCCTCATCAACAACATTAGTCTTTTCATAGCGTTTTGCCACATCATTGTTAATATACTTAATATCTTTAGCAAGCTTCAGACATAATGCTAATAGCTTATCCATTTTAGCCAATGGATCAGAAGAAAACTTTAATAATACCGATAAGGGTTCTGTCACTTCTATTGCTTTATCCACCTCTTCAATTGCATAACAAATTCCCTTTGCATTCTTCTTAACATCATTTATCAACCCCGAATCTGCCTGTATGTTGAAATGCGCCGCCTCCGCACTAGAATAAAACGCTCTTATTTTTTCTAACAAATCTATTAACTCCTCTTCGTCAAAATCATCAATATCCACATATGTTTTTAACTCTTTCAGTTTTTCGGATGCTTTTTGTCTCTCGCTTTCCGCCACTTCCTCAATTCGGACTGCAATTTTGCCCCATATATCCTTAATTTCCTGACGTTCGCCTACAGTATCTGTTTTGTCAAGTTCAAGTGATAATTTTTTCTTTTTAACATCTTTAACAGCCGCAATATATTCATTGTATCTCAGGAAAACCATTGGAGATTTCCATCCACCTTGGATTATATTAAAATACTGGATGATCGTATCTTTTATTTTCTTGTCGTTTTTCAACATAATATCCATCAAATTATTCCATTTAAAGGAATGTGAATTATCGCTTTTTTTCATCAAATTGGGCGCAATTACTGCTTTAGGAGATATTCCTTCATATGTCTTTCCCTCATAAACGCCAAACAAGATTTGACGGATTATCTCAGATGCAATCGCATATTCATAGTAATCAACTTCATCTTCCCCATTATGATTTACCGCATCGACAATCTTTTTCTTGTTTTTTTCCAACCAAAGCTGGACATTATATAAATGCCTCATAGCACCAGGAAAATCCCAAGAATATCTATTATCGCCCTTACGCCCTAAGGTTACATAAGCCAAAAATGCCTCCAACAATGATTGTGTATTATTATCTGCCGGTAAAATAATTAAAAATTGATCCAATCCTCTTTTCTGTCTATCAAAACCTACCAATCCCTTTTTATATAACAATCTGTTTTTATTTACGTTATCTAAAGAAACTCCCTCCTGCTGCCAATTAATGGCGGAAAACAAAAAGACATTTATTTCATCTCTTGCTCTGGTTATATTTATTACATCCTTTGTTGTCGCACCTACATTTAAATAACCTCCAGCAATCCACACATCTAATGTATCCAAGCCCAATTGATAGTCGATTTGTGCCTGATTAGGAATTTCTGTATACGAATCGTTTATGGATGGCTTCTGCTGGCTTGTATTTGCTGTTTTTGAAGATTCTCCCTCTTTATCATGGTTTTCACTATTTTTCTTAACATCCTCTATCTCATTTGTGGAAATTTTAAGCCCTGAGATTGGAGGTAAATTGAAATCACGATAGCATTTCTTATTAATGCCACCCAAATATGTTTCGTTTGTCTCAGTATCTACTGTCTCATAAACATTTGCATTACCCCAAATTCTAATGAAATTTTGCAATCTTCTGGATTCATCCGGTTCCATTACATTTCTGTTTATATGATTTCTGTGTTCTACCGGATTCCATCCTGGAATGTGGTCTGGTCTTTCAATCTGAAATCCTGGAAATCCATCACGATTATATATGTAATCTTTCAATACCCTTTCAACAATATCCCGCAATAAGAACCGTGGTGTTCTATGTGCTTCTTCAAGGATACACACATATAAATTTGTAATAGCATTTTGGGAAAACGGAAATAGATTCAACCTTTTTCCATCATTTAGCTCATAATAATCCCAATATTTTCCTTCCACACATTCATGGATAGGATAATCCTCATCTAACGCACCATTTCTTGCCCAATTTTCAACAACATCGGCATTTAGCGACATTACATTTAAATACTTTCCTATAAATTCATATAAATTCTCTGCCTTTTCACCAAATGCATTATTAGGAATCTCCAAAAATTTTGTCACGCGGTGCTGATAATTCTCTCTAAAATCATTAAAATAAGCTGTTGTAGTTCCTACGACAGAGCTTATCCTACATAGGCCTTCCTCCTCATTCATTCCATCATGCCTCGCATTTAGAGAATTTAATAAAGCCAGATTTACGCCTGTGAATGAGGTTATATCTTCAATAAGTATTGTTAAATTTTTTTCTTGTCGTTTCAGTTCTTTTCTAATTTCAAAAAATACTTCTTCAAGATCACCTGGCTTTAATCCTGCACATTGTTGAATAACAGCATCAACATATGTATTCATATAATCAACAACACGCTCCGTCAATTCATAATCATTTTCGTTATCAGCCAATAAAGCATCTGCCATTTTTCGCGCATTTTTAGAAGCCCCTTGTGCGATCAATTTATCCCCAAAGTCAATATCTACCGTAAAATCTGCCTTTTCAAACCTTGGCACAACATCTCTATCAGAAATGTCTTCACTTTCCGATACCTTTTTATAGATGCGATCTATAACAAATCCTTCCGACATTAATCTTGACTTGACATTTTCATCACTTAAAAAAGCAATTAGTCTTCTTTTTTCTGTATTTGACAAAATCTCATTCTCATCATCACTTTCTATCTCTGTAATAAATTCCTGATAGATCTTAAAACGAAGTTTTCGATTATCTATTGTAGCTGCTGCATTAACAAGACGGTCATAGACTTCTTTATTGGGGATATTTTCTACCTCCGGAAGATCTAATAATTGGCGCAATGTCCCTTTTAACGTATTATCATTTCTGCGAATAAAAAGAATTACCTCATTGCCAAGAGCATCTTGTCTGAATTTAGCTGCAAACCACCGGATTAAATGTGACTTTCCTGTACCCGGTTCCCCCATAACTAATAAAAACTGATGGTTATTCCCGGGATGCGAAATATATCTGTCATACACCTGTTCTTCATTAAGGATAGCTTCCGGTTTTCCATCATATCTATCACTATGTATTCTAATAGTTTCCAATGCGACATGAGTTGCCAGAAAATCCGCTTCAGAACTAGTAATGATATCCATGTTGACAACACTGTTCATCCTATTTTTAGCTATAGCAATATTCATATCCTACCTCCGAATTGTTATATGTGATATTGCATTGGGAATCTCATGCATTTCATCTTTATATAAATACCACATATCCTTGCTATCCATGTGATGTTCAAGAACTATTTTTTCACTATCATGCAGTCCTCTCAAACCATAGGAAAACGCAAGATTCAAATCATTATTTTCAGTGTTCTGAATAATATCCGTATATTTTGAAATCAAATCCATAAATTGAGAAATCTCATATTTCTTGTCTATCTCCAAATCGGCTACTGCGATTACACTGTCCAAATACACCATCACGTTTGGAACCAGTAGTTCTACTGCGTTTGCCGCTTTATTAATCTTGTGCAAATGCCCAAAACCCAAATAGGAACTCCAGAATCTCCAAGCGCGCATATCATCTTCATATACTGCTAAACCTGTTTTCTGACTCATCAATGCAACTAATTCTTTATCTGAAACACTAACGTATTTATATATTTCTTCCTGTAACCCCAGATATGCTTGCGTAACTGCATAAAACAAGCTTTCATGTATATTCTGGATGTGTTTCACAATATATTTTCTCATTGCATCCATATTTGAGATATTTTTCTTATCTACAGCCAAACACAATTTTTTACCATCCTTGACAGTAATTAATCCCAATTCTTTCGCTGCCTCTCTAACAGTTCCAAAATATGACGTTTTTCCTCCAATATCCGAAGGTTCAATCTTTTCTCTTGCCTCCGCTTCCTCCATTTCTTTGCTGGCAATCAATCGACACAAAGAAAAAACCCTTTCTGGTATTGCTGATGTAGTCATTCTTTCTTTAAACATAAATTACATCCTCTCTATCAAATAATTCTCTAAGTACGGTCCTTCTACAATCTCAGATACTCTTTTTCCACATTCCTTAAAATATATATTATCCTCAAACATATGTAAAATTCTGGTTTTTCCAACAGATGAGGCTTTTCTTAAACGTAAAAACATTTGATACTTCTCTTTTAAATTAGTTTCATATAAAGCAATAGCATCTCCAGATGTATAATAAAGATCTCCATGTTCCACTAAATCAAAGTATTCTTTAAACCCTAGAATCCTCACGTTTGAATCCGTCTCCATTGTCAACAACAAGTTCATATATCTATCTGTAAATTCTTCATCAAACAAAACAATCTGAATACCTTTACCTATAGTTTTTGAAAGAACGCTATAATCATCCAAATTCGTAATCAATAAAGCTTCTTCTTTTCCAGAAAAAATACTATCCGCAGTATTTTTTCTTTTCGGTTCTGAAACCTTTTTGACAAGCTCAAAACGGTTCCCGCCAGCCTCTATTACACTTCCATGATTTCCACAACCGGCACAGAATTCAGATACCTTATTATAGGTTCCGTTAAAAAACATTTCTGACCAACATTCCTTATTACCCTTTTGTATAGCGCTTTTCATAAATTTGAATTCACGTTCATTTTTCTTCCACTCACGATCACGGATCTCTGTGATAACCTTTTCGGTCTCCACATTCTCCTGCAATAAACGTGTATCATTGATTTTTATCCGTATATGATAATTTTGGGTTGAGGAATCAACAATCATGTCCAATATAGAAATTAATCCATACCTCCTCAACAATAAAATTACATAAATATTCCATTGCTGGTCCACTTTGCTCGCAACTTCAACATAATCTTTAGCATTATATTTTGGTTTTACAGATGTATCAAGTGTATATGTACCATTAAACCACTGGGCAGTAGGGCTATTTAACATGCTCTCCCAACGGCCAAGTATTTTCTTAACGACTAAAACCTTATCCACCATGGCAAATGCTGAGTCAATATCTGCCTTGGGCTCAATACACATCACACTTAAACACGGCAGTCCATCACGTCCCCCTCTTCCCAGTTCTTGATAATAGGCATTAGGATTGACAGGAACATACAAATGAAGTACTGTTCTCACATCACTTTTATCAACCCCTACCCCAAACGCAGACGTTGCAATCATCAAATCTATTTCATTATTAGACCAATCATCAATGATCCGCGCCCGCTCAGCAGATTTAGTTTTTCCAGTAAAAGTCTCTAGGTTAGTAATTCCTATATTTCTTGCAAGGTTACACATTGCTTCTGCCTGTTCGGGGGCCGCTACATAAATAATCATCGGACGTGGCAAAATTCTTAAAAGTTCCTCAATCTTTTTATATTTATCCTTCCCGGAAGACGCCTTTACTAAACCAAAGCGTGGTTCCCTTCTCAATGAATCACATCTGATTTCTATCCATTTATCCGCAACCGAAAACATACTTCTCAACAGCATCACCGTACTCTTTTCAAACGTTGCAGACAAGAGCACCGTCTTTAATTTTGCGTTCGTCTGAACTAATGTATTCCTCCATGGTTCAAGGCACTGATAGTCGACTCTAAAAAAAGCCCCCCATTCTATAACTATATGAGCCTCATCTATATCAATATTGGTTAAATAACCGCTCTTATTGGCCTCTTCAATTACATTTTTAAATGATTCATTCTTAATCAATGCTTCAGGCGAAATAAATAAAAGCCTGAGCATTTTATTTTTTATCTCATCAAATAATCTCTTTTTTTCAATCTGCCCTAAATCACTATAATAGCAAGCAATTTCTTCATTTTTCGATATTCTTATATTCTCTTTGGCTACTCTCACTTGATCTATGGCAAGAGAAACTGTTGGTACAACCGCGATCGTCAATCCAGTTTCTTTCTGATAAGCTATTGTCTGAGTTATCAGGCTTTTACCGCCCCCTGTAGGAAGCGCA
>CATLBW010000048.1 GCA_949879775.1 uncultured Lachnospiraceae bacterium | reverse complement strand
GGGCATGGATGAACCAGACGCTCACCATGCTAGAGACTCAGAGGGATACCATAGAATATGAAGATATGGATATCCCTGAATTGGAACAATACATCAAGCATACGGCAGGACAGAACGACGCCTATCCGGCGGGGTTGTATGTGGCGTTGACGGATGGTTCCTTGTACCATGCATCTTTTGTGCCTGGCCCGGATTTTGATGCTTTGTCCAAAAGCTGGTATCAGGATGGCGTAGAGTCCGAGGACTTTATACTGGGAGACGTATATTTTGATGAAGACAGCCAGTCATATGTGGTAGGGGCATCCGGTATGCTCAAGGGCAAAGATGGCGCAGTGCGCGGCGTCGCTGCGGCAGACGTATATCTGGATTCTATTTCTGATATTGTTAGTAATATCCTAATTGAGGACACTGGCGGCATTTTTTTGGTGGATACCCGTACCGATACGATTATCGGACATAAGGATGCGGCTGTCGTTGGAGAAAAGCTGAGTGAGGCCGGCGGGATGTGTTCCTATGCAGGAGAACAGATACAAGCGGGGAATACAGGCCTTAGCATTTATGGGGACACCTATATCGAGATAGATGAAGTTGCGGGGAGCAGTTGGGCAGCAGTAGCCTATGTTTCACGGGCGGAGGTGTTAGCAGAGCTTTATGGGCTGACAAAAATTATGGTAGCGGTGTCGGTCATAGCAATTCTCGTATTAATGCTTCTTGTGATCCTTCAGATCCGGCGGATCATAGGCAGGCCGGTAAAAGAGATGAGCCGGGTAGCTACAAGGATTGCGGAGGGCGACTTGAACCAAGTAATCCGTTATAGGTCTGGCGATGAGTTGGGCGTCCTGGCGGATAACTTTAATCAGATTACCGTAAGGCTGCGTGATTACATAAAATATATTAACGAAGTCTCGGATACCTTGCGGGAGATAGCCAGAGGGAATTTAGCATTTGAATTAAAAAACGATTATATCGGGGAATTTGCAAAGATTAAGGAATCTTTAGAGGAGATTGCAATTGAGCTTAATATTGTCATTGGGCAGATGAGCACGTCTTCAAGGGATGTTGCCAGCGGCGCTGCCCAGGTTTCCAATGGCGCGGTGAGCCTGTCCCAAGGCTCCACGCAGCAGGCAGCGGAGGTAGAGGCATTAGCAGGGCATATTGGGACTGTTGCCGAGAGCGTGCAGAATGTTGCAAAGAGCGCCCAGGAAGCTAGCTGCATTTCCCAGGAAGTAAGGGAAGGGCTTTTAGAGAGCAACACGAAGATGCAGAATATGACCGAAGTTATGCGCAAGATTAGCGAAAAATCCAATGCAATACACAAAATAGTGAAGACGATTGACGATATTGCGTTCCAGACGAATATCCTTGCCCTTAATGCAGCGGTGGAGGCTGCACGGGCAGGAGAAGCAGGAAAAGGCTTTGCGGTCGTGGCGGAGGAAGTCCGTACTTTGGCAGGCAAATCTGCTGACGCGGCTCAGGAGACGACGGAGCTTCTTGGAGAGACGATAAGCTCTATGGAAGAAGGGGGGATCGCAGCGGATGATACGGCTGCTTCCATGTTGGCAGCGGCGGAGCTTGCGGAGGAAATGGACAATCTGATTGTCGGTATTGCGGACTATACGAAGCAGCAGGCTGTTACAGCAGAGGAAATCAGCCATGGAATAGAACAGATTTCTGTTGTTGTCCAGAGCAATGTGAACTCGGCGGAATCCAGCGCTGCTGCCAGCGAGGAACTTTCAAGCCAGGCCACGGCCCTGAAAGAGCTGGTGTCCAAGTTCCGTCTAAGGGAATAAGGCGCAGGTTTGGGCTGTCAGAGTGCATTTTTCATGCATTAGGGGAGTTCCGGCGGGTCAGCATGTTATTTTTACAAAGGCTTTAACGGGAATCAGTTTATGGAGAGGGCTGATTCCCGTTTTATCAAATTTGCGATAGACGGCTCTTTTGGGAATACAGGTGGTGGGAAACCACGTTCTTGCTTTAACGCGACACCCTAATCCTATAGAAAAACCCCCCGCCTGGCAGCTTGCCAAAGCAGGGGGTTTTATTATATTACAAATTCATTATTCTTGCGGTTTTTTGATTACTGCTGTCCGCCGGACATCTGCTGTTCCTGTTTCATGATCATCTTCTTAACCATCTCGCCGCCGATAGAGCCAGCCTGGGCAGAAGTTAAGTCACCGTTGTAACCTTCCTTTAAAGGCACCCCGATTTCAGATGCAACTTCCTGTTTAAAACGGTTCATAGCCTCTTTTGCCTGAGGCACTGCCATCTTACTTGTGTTAGATCCAGAATTGCTTGTCATTTGATTCACCTCCAAATGTTTTTCTTTGTTGTTGTTTTATTGATAAGGGCATCATTCCGAAGGGCTTCATTCCTTGGAATGATGTCCGCCTCGAAACTCAGTCGCTTATCATGGTGTTATTATTTGTCAAGGAAAAAATAATATGAATGGAAATTTCTGTTACTGACGGCAGGCACAACAAAACCATCAAACTCATCAAACTTATCCGAAAGCCTTGGGCAAAGCAGACTTGTTATCCGGCATATTTTCGTATATAATAGAAAATAAAAAGGAGCGTGATGAAATGGATGCTGCAAGACAGATCGAATATTACACAATTGAAGATATTTATAACCTGCCGGATGGGCAGAGGGCGGAATTGATTGACGGTGAGCTGTATATGATGGCGACGCCCGGCATGGTACACCAGAGGCTTGTCATGGTTCTTTCAAGTAGTATATTTAATTATATACAGAGCAAAAAGGGTGGATGCGAGGTATTCCCTTCCCCATTTTCCGTATTTTTAAATGCCAACAATGAGCTTTATTTGGAACCGGATATCTCCGTAATCTGTGACAAAGGCAAGCTTACGGAGAAAGGATGCAACGGCGCGCCGGACTGGGTGATAGAGATTGTCTCCCGGTCAAGCCGTTCCATGGATTATAACAAGAAATTATTCAAATACCATACGGCTGGCGTCCGCGAGTATTGGATTGTTGACTATGAGAAAAATTGTATCATGGCTTATGATTTTGAGAAGGAAGAAATGGTAGACTATGCATTTTCCGATAAGGTAAAAGCCGGGATATTTGAAGATTTGGAAATTGATTTTTCCGGGATAGATTTAGGATAGGCGGCAAGGTTACGGGAGATGATGTACGACAGGGATATCCGGGAACCATTATTTGAATTCCTGGAAGGGTATTATGGAAAAGCACGCATGATAGAAGAGAAAAGGATGGGCAGGTCGCGGGCGGATGTGGTGATGGTCCTGCCGGACGCCGTCTGTGGCATAGAGATTAAAAGCGATGCAGACACTTATGCCAGGTTAAGCCGCCAGGTACAAGATTACGACCGGTATTGCGATTATAACTACATTGTGGCAGGGACCCGCCATGCCCACCATGTAGCGGAGCATGTGCCGGATTGGTGGGGGATTATCACGGTGGAGCTTTGGGAAGGCAAGCCGGATTTCTATATTTTGCGCAAGCCAAAGCCCAACCCGAAGGTGGACTGGAAGAAAAAGATGGGCATGCTGTGGAGGCCTGAGCTTGTGCATATCCAGGAGTTAAACCAAATGCCCCGCTATAGGGAAAAGAGCAAGCAGTTTGTGGTTGAGAAGATTCTCCTTAAAGTCCCAAAGGACAAGCTGTACCAGCAAATCAGCCAGGAGCTGTTTGAACGGGACTATACGCAAATTACAGAGGAAATCAGGGCATACAGAAAAAAGCAACGGAGGTAATCGAAATGAAAAAAATCGGGATTTTTTTAGCGGACGGATTTGAGGAAATTGAAGGGCTGACAGTGGTGGATATCCTGCGCCGCGCCGGGATGGAAGCTGTGATGGTTTCTATTATGGGAAGGAAGGAAATTTGTGGTTCCCATAAGATTTCCGTGCAGGCTGACGAGCTTTATGAGGATATAGACGTTGCGGCGCTTGACGGCGTCGTGCTTCCGGGCGGCATGCCTGGGACACTGAACCTCGGCGCCCATGCAGGCGTGAATGAGACGATAAAATCATTTGCAGCGGAAGGTAAGCTGGTGGCCGCGGTCTGCGCCGCGCCGAGCGTGCTGGGGCAGGCAGGGCTTTTGCAGGGCAAGAAAGCGGCTTGTTATCCGGGGTTTGAGGATAAACTTACCGGGGCAGAAGTTGTCTACGATGAAGTTGCAGAGGCAGGGAACATTATCACCAGCCGGGGCATGGGGACGACCATTGCTTTTGCCCTGCGGATTACGGCGTTTTTGGCAGGGGAAGACAAAGCGCAAGATCTTGCGGAGAAAATTATTTACCGCCGATAGGCAAACATTTGCCGGTGTATGTTTATGGCGCATCGCACAATTGCCATATATTTATGTGGAATGAAAAGCTCCCATTGCAAATATATATAGTACAAAAGGAAATGCCCTTTATCTTAGAAGCAAAGGGCAGGAGTGATGATTATGCTGAAAAAATTAAAAGCAACATCTCTGATTTTGGTACTTGGCATATTTGTGGGAGCTTTTTTCCTGGGACGCCTGGCAGCCCAGATTGTACCGGCTGCAGCCACGGCAATCCAGCAGGGAGCGGATGGCAACTGGGGGCTGAGCTTTCAGGAGGAGGGCAAGCCGCCGGTAGGCAACGCTACATTTGAGGAATTGGCGAAATATAATGCTTTTTATGCGCAGGACACGCCGGATAAGGTTCTCTACCTCACCTTTGACTGTGGGTTTGAGAATGGCAATACCCCGGCAATCCTGGACGCGCTGAAAAAGCACAATGCCAAGGGCACATTTTTTATTGTGGGGAATTATCTCACCACAAGCCCAGACCTTGTAAAACGCATGGTTGAGGAAGGGCACATTGTGGGCAACCACAGCTACCACCATCCCGATATGTCAAACATGGGCAAGGAAGAGTTCAGCGCGGAGCTTGGGGAGCTGGAGGCTTTGTATGAGCAGACCATTGGCACGCCGATGGTAAAGTATTACCGTCCCCCCCAGGGCAAGTATAGCGAAAACAGCCTGCAAATGGCTAAGGATTTGGGGTATAAGACCATTTTCTGGAGCCTCGCTTATGTGGACTGGAACCAGGACAGCCAGCCCACACACGAGGAAGCGTTTGATAAATTGCTCGGAAGGGTACACCCGGGGGCAATTGTCCTCTTACATAATACCTCCAAGACCAACGGTGAGATTTTAGATGAGCTTTTGACTAAATGGGAGGAAATGGGCTATACGTTCAAATCCCTTGATGAGCTGCCAGGTCAATGATTCTTGGTTTCTTTCCGATACCAGTAAAGCGTTTTCAGGCTGAAATAGCCATAACATATTGCAATTACGAGCAGCATCAGGGGAAAGACGCCGCCAATCATCCTGCCCAGGGCAAAAGGCA
The DNA here is from genome assembly GCA_949879775.1 of uncultured Lachnospiraceae bacterium. Lineage (GTDB taxonomy): Bacteria > Bacillota > Clostridia > Lachnospirales > Lachnospiraceae > Petralouisia. Next base: position 17,865 of record CATLBW010000048.1, on the reverse strand, counting down.
GTTCAAACAGGAATGCCAGCAAGAATTTTGCCCCGCTCAATTCCCACAGCCCCGGCGTATAGAAAAGGCCTTTCCAGCCGGTCGGGGAGGGGAGATGGAAGTTGTTCCAGTATATGACAACCAGCGGCAGGTATATTGCAAACAGCGTCAGCCAACTGCTGGAAATCCGGCGGTAGCGGGCTGCCTTGGAAGGGGAATCGGAGAAGATTTCTTCCTGGCAGTCCGGGCGCGTCTTTTCAAAATACTGGTTGCCCTCCGATTTGCTGCCAGAGATATGGCGCCAGCCGTAATCTTCAAACAATGTCAGGTAATCCATGAAATCCTCTTTCTTGGAAAAGAGACGGAAATCCATCCTCACCAGAGGCAGGAAACGTTCTCTATCCGTATTTCCAGGTTGGGGGATTTTTTCTTCTTTATTTGTAGAAGAGGATGTTTCTGCGCTGTTGTCAGTGGGGAGTTCTTCAAATACATATTTTCCACAGGAAGCTTTTTTCAGGCGGTAGCCCTGGGAGATAATGTTATTAATCCATGCTTCTTCTTTGTCAATGTTTATAAATAGTTTGAATTTGGTCATAGGAATGCCCCTTTCTATAGGTTATGGTCTTCGGCTACCTGCACCAGGTAACGCAGGCGTTTTGCTTCCAGGCTTAACACTTCCCTGCCCAGATCGGTAGTCTGGTAGACCTTCCGTCTCTTGTCTTCGCTCTTGACAGAACGGATTAGCTTCTGTTTCAGCAGATTTTCGATGGCGCCATACATGGTCCCGGCGGCAATCCGTACGTTCCCATTGCTTAATGCTTCCACCTTCTGCATAATGTAATACCCGTGCCCCGGCTCTAACAGAGCCACCAGGATATACCAGGTGGTTTCCGTCAGGGGGAGATAACTGCTTGAATTCATGGCAAGCCTCCCTTCTGGAATATTATAATGTAATCACAGTTATGGTATATAGCCCAAATATACAGTTGAACTATATAATTAGATTATATACAGTCAACCTGTATATGTCAAGATGCAAATGAAAAGACGTAAAAATTTTTTCGTGGGGATTGACAAACTTGCAAATTTTTTGTATGATACTTATACTTTAACAGTTTAAAGTGCGAATGCAATCCGCGCAAATAAAGGTTTGCCGCACGGCAATTTAAATTGTCGGGAAAAGCACATGGAATGGAGGAAATAGTGATGTCAGAGAATTACAACCAGAGGACATTGATGGATTACAGCCCGGATATCAAGGTATTGGACTGTACGATGAGGGATGGGGGGCTTGTAAATAATTTTGCGTTTACTGAGGAGTTTGTCCGGGATTTATATGAGGCAAATATAAAGGCGGGCGTTGATTATATGGAGTTTGGCTATAAGGCATCCAAGGAACTATTTGATCCCAAAGAATTTGGGAAATGGAAATTTTGTGATGAAAAGGATATCCGCGCGATTGTTGGGGAGAATAAGTCCCCTCTGAAAATATCCGTGATGGCCGACGTGGGCCGGTGCGATTATAAAAAGGATATCCTGCCCAGGAAAGACAGCGTGATAGACCTGGTGCGGGTTGCCACATACATACATCAGATACCAGCGGCAGTTAAGATGATAGAGGATATCAAGAAGAAGGGCTATGAGGTGACGGCAAACATCATGGCGGTGTCTAAGGTCAACAGCGATGATTTGGATGCGGCGCTGCAGATACTTGCCCAAAGCTCCGTGGACGCCATCTACCTGGTGGACAGCTTTGGTTCTTTCTACCCGGAGCAGGTTACCAAGCTTTCCAAGAAATATGTGGAGGCTGCGGATGCTGCTGGCAAGATTGTGGGAATCCATGCGCACAATAACCAGCAGTTAGCGTTTGCCAATACGATTGAGGCCTGCCGAATGGGCGTATGCCTTTTAGACGCCACAGTAAACGGTATGGGGCGCGGGGCGGGCAACTGTTTCTTAGAAGCGCTGCTTAGTTTCCTCAAAAACCCCAAATATAATGAAATTCCCACAATACGTTTTGTGGAAAAACATATGCTCAAACTGAAGGAGGAGGGGGCAGTCTGGGGTTATGACATCCCTTATCTGCTGACAGGGATCTTAAACAGCCATCCTTCGACAGCTATCAAATTCATTAAGGATAAGCGTACGGATTACACAAGGCTGATGCAGGAATTGATGGATCTTGAGTAGGGGTATGTGATATTGGGCTTTGTCGTTGGTTGTTGTAGGTTTAGCATTTAATTAAGGGAACATCCATATATTTAAATTAAGGTGGAAAGCTTGTCGGATGATGGGGCTTTCCATTTTTTATTTTTTAGGAAAGGCTTTGCCACGCTGGCGCGTGAAAGTGTGCAAGCCAATGTCCAATAAATGGTGCAAGGGGATGGGGAGGGCTTGCACATTTTGTTCTGGGAAAAACTTTGCCATGCGAAAACCTGAATAATAATCCATAAATGGCTGATATTATATATAGGGTTAGGGAGCCAAAGGGGTATCCTGAGTAAAACGGACGCTCTTTTGGCTTCCTAGTGTATAACAAAAAAATGCAACATTTTGCTGACAAATGTTGCATTTTTTATTTACACAATCTATATCGGTACAAATTCTCTATTCTTTATAGCAAATTTCAATTTTCTTTTTTTTCACAGGCCAATTCCCAGGAAAACGTCGTCTTTCTCCTCCTGCTCAATGCACAGGTATCTCTTGGTGACCTGGTAGGAAGAATGGTTGAAGATATCCATGATAAGCGCAGGGGGCGTGCCGTTCTTCCAGGCGTGGTAGCCGAAGGTTTTGCGCAAAGAATGGCAGCTTACATGCTCCGGAAGCTGGGCGGCGACGGCGGCTTTTTTTATGATGCGGTATGCCTGGCAGCGGCCGATGGGCTTGTCTGGGTTTTTCTGGCTGGGGAAGAGGTAGCTTTCCTGTTGGCATTTTCCTGCGGCTTTCAAAAGCCCAAGGCTCTCCACAACGGCATGGTTCAGCGGCACAACCGTGCTTTTCCCTGTCTTTTGCTCCTGTAAATACAGATGTTCCCAAAAATGGTCGTTCTCGAAATCGTACACCATGTCCCATGTGGTGTTTAGGATGTCGCTGATACGCAGCGCGGTATTAAGCCCAAAGATAATCAACGCGTGGTTTCTGGGGTTGGGCTTTGTTATGCGGTAATAGTCTTTGAATTCTGTCAGTTGCCAGTTCTTGCGGATGGGTTCTGTTCTGCTCATTTCGTTTTCCTCCATTTTGTTTTTTCAAATGTAACATTTGTCAGCAAAGTGTTGCAAGGAACTCATTAGGAGATGAAGAGGAAACAGGAGGTTAAGAAATGCTCAAACTGACGGTTAAACCAGGGGAATACCTGCTGATTGGCGATGACATCAAGCTGGTGTTCGCCGGGGGGAGTTCCAAGAACCTGAGGATTCTTGTGGATGCGCCCAAGCAGTACAACATCGTAAGGAGCGAGGCGCTGGCGCGTTATGGGATGGCTGCGGACTTGGGGAATGAGGTCAGGCATTACCCTGACAAGGGAATCTCACCTGAGGCGCAGGAGAAAATTAAATCTATCCTCATGGCTGAGCGCAAAAGAATTCGCCGGGAAGAGAGGGCAAGCGGTAATAACGCGGGGCTAACCTAGGGGCTTCGCTTATTATAAACAGGCGCAAACGGATTTGCGTTATCACGCCCACCTATAGAAGGGAAGAGGCAATACCATAGGAAAACAAGGAGGAAAAAAATATGGTAATACAACACAATATGCAGGCAATGAACGCCAACAGGATGTTAGGAATCACAACAGGGCAGCAGTCCAAATCAACAGAGAAATTATCATCTGGTTACAGGATTAATCGTGCGGCGGACGATGCGGCAGGATTGACAATCTCTGAGAAAATGAGAAAGCAGATCCGCGGCTTGGACCGTGCAAGCACAAACGCACAGGACGGTATCTCCTGCGTACAAACCGCTGAGGGCGCTTTAACAGAAGTGCACTCCATGTTACAGCGTATGAACGAGCTGGCAGTGCAGGCGGCAAACGGGACCATGTCCGAGGATGACAGGAAAGCTACCCAGGCTGAGATTGACCAGTTAATCACTGAAATTGACCGTGTGTCCGAAACCACGAAATTCAATGAAATCTATCTGCTCAAGGGAGATCCTGAAGCGACGCCTGGAACGAAGACGTTGAGCAAAAGCACCTATGAGCTGACAGACCTTGCCAAGGAAGCGGAGAAAGGTACGATTTCCCTAGTGGCAGGAAAGGACGCCTATGGAGCTGGGGAGACAAACCCCGTGACTGCAGGCGCAGCAGGCGGCACACAAGGGACGCTGACATTCGACGCTACTGCGGGAACAGATAAGGTATATGTATCAGTGTCAGGCACTTGGGGCGACACGATCGAAGTGGACGCCACTAACTTTGATACTTATTTCCAAGTGGATAATGCGGGGAATGTTACGTTAAAGGACGCTGGTGTAGGCGAGGCAAATGAGAACGCAAAATTTGGCTTGGCTGCGGCAGCCGGCGGAGCTGCTGCTAACGTTAAGACGGGCGCAGAGATAGTGGCAGCCGGGTATGTTGTCGGCGGTACACAAAATGTTCCTGCGACGCCGGGTTCCCTTGACGATTATGTGGAAATCGTAAATGGGGAAATTAAATATAAGGAAGGCAAGGTGCTTTATCAGACGGCGGCTGACGCTGCAAACGAGTACGGCGTACAGGTGAAAACAGATGCAATTGCAGAGGCGGATTTGAAGGACTACTTTGAGTCTTCAGCAAACCCCTTGACTGATAAGGATGGAAATGCTATCAAGGATATTTCTGCTTATTTTGACGGCAAAAAATATTTGGGCGGCATCTTCAGGATGGATACTGCCGCTGCCCCGACCCGGAAAGAGATTGGCGCCGAGCAGATTGAGGATTATATTAAGGTAAATGAAAAGACGAAAGTAGTTGAGACAGTGGACCCGCTGGAGTTTAACCTGCATGTAGGCTCTGAGTCCGCAGACAGCAATAAGATTGGCGTGAAGATTGAATCCATGTCTGCAGATGGCATCGGCGTAAGTATTTTGGAACAAGACGGGTTGATGACTGAAGATGATGCAACAGCGGCTATCGACACGATTTCTGATGCTATTTCCAAGGTATCTGAGCAGCGTTCCGCACTGGGAGCTATCCAGAACCGTTTGGAGCACACGATTGCCAACCTGGATAATGTTGTGGAGAATACCACGGCGGCTGAATCCCGCATCCGTGACGTCGACATGGCGGAGGAGATGGTGGAATACTCCAAGAACAATATCCTTGCACAGGCAGGACAGTCTATGCTTGCACAGGCAAACCAGTCCACACAGGGCGTATTGTCCTTGCTGGGTTAATCCTCTTCCTAGGAAGAAAAAAAGTATATGTTATTGCAAAGGGGGCTGCGGCGCAGCCCTCTTTTTCATCTTATAGGAAAGGCCTTGTCACGCTAACGCGTGAAAGCGCCTTTCCTATAAGAGAAAAATAATTATGCGCACTCGTGCGAATGGAAGATGTCACTGCGTGACCGCACTCGGCGCAGCAAACCGTCCAAGGTCTACGCTTCGCTTCGGCCGCGCTAAGCGGACCTCCACTGGATGTCCAGCCAATCATGAATGAGGGATTTTAACCAGGGAGCAGTTTTGGAGCATGGCAAAATTCAAATATCCCACGTATCAGATCAATTTCTGCACGGAACGTGCATTAAAATGCTTGAAATTTTATGGTTGTCAGGAGGTGCAGCTATGACAGGAAGGGAAGAGCCAAAAGTAAATGATTTGTTTTTCACGTGCAGCCTGATTGAATATATTGCGAGCAAGACAAAAAACCGCCGCAGTGACGTCGTAAATGCGCTTGGCTATGGGCGTTTACAGAAGATTTATGAGCTTGCAGACGTTTACCATAGCGATAATATCGACAGGGTAAGCGACGATTTTATTGCGGAGGCAGGGATTTTGCAAGGCGATTTTGATAACATTGCAGAGGCGAAATATTCCATACCGTCCCATTGGGATATGGGAAGGGTTTATAAGAGGCTGGTTGTGGGAATTGCCAGGGAAAGGGATATGGATATTATTGAAGCCCTGATAGAAGGTTATAATTCTTTTGTTAGTGGAAAGATTGATGATTATAACAGCAGTTTCTATTATGACAATCCCCAGAATATTTTAAACGCTTATCTATATGGGGAAATTGAATGAGGTAGGGAAAACGGATACGTGTGATACGTGAGGGTTGAAAAAAATAAAAAAGCGCTGGTATTTTCCGGATGAGTGTGTTATACTTCTAAGATGATTGTGTGTATATAATGTTTAAAGATAAATTTGTTATAAATTGTTACAGGGTGATATATATTTAAGGAGGAAATAATTGTAATGAGCGTACAGGTGGAAAATTTAGGAAAGAACATGGTGAAACTTACAATTGAGGTATCAGCGGAAGAGCTGGAGAAAGCCCTTCAGGCGGCCTATATGAAAGAGAAAAAAAGGATCAGCCTCCCGGGCTTCCGCAAGGGGAAGGTCCCAAGGGCTATGATTGAGAAGATGTACGGCCCGGAGATTTTCTTTGAGGACGCGGCGAATATGCTGATTACCCAGGAGTATCCAAAGGCAGTGGATGAGTCCGGGGCAGATGTTGTTTCCAGGCCGGAAATAGACGTTACCCAAATTGAGAAAGGTAAGCCATTTATCTTTACAGCCGAGGTGGCTGTGAGGCCGGAAGTTACGCTTGGGGAATACAAAGGTGTTTCCGTTACGAAGATTGACTCCACTGTAACAGAAGAAGAGCTGGATGCAGAGATCGAAAAAGAGAGGAAGAGCAACGCCAGGACGATTACCGTAGAAGACCGCGCTATCATAGAAGGGGATACGGCAGTCATTGACTTTGAGGGCTTTATGGACGGCGTTGCCTTTGAGGGCGGCAAGGGTGAGAACCATTCGCTGGTAATTGGCTCCCATGCCTTTATAGAGGGCTTTGAGGAGCAGTTGATTGGGAAAAATGCAGGGGATGAGCTGGACGTGAACGTGACTTTCCCAGAAGAGTACCATGCAAAGGAGCTTGCAGGCAGGCCTGCGGTATTTAAGGTAAAGATTAATGAGGTTAAAATGGAAGAGATGCCTGAGCTGGACGATGAGTTCGCACAGGATGTTTCTGAGTTTGATACGCTTGACGAGTATAAAGAAGATGTAAAGAAGACGCTTGCTGAGCGTAAGAAAACGGAAGGGAAGCGTGTACAGGAGAATGAAGCGGTTGACAATATCGTTAAGGCTTCCCAGATGGAGATTCCGGACGTGATGATAGACACGCAGGCACAGTCCATGTTAGACGATTTTGCAAACAGGATTTCCCAGCAGGGGTTATCCATGGAGCAGTATATGCAGTTCAGCGGCACGAACGTTGAGCAGATGTTAGAGCAGATGAAGCCGGAGGCTTTAAAGCGCATCCAATCCACATTGGTGTTGGAGGAGATTGCCAAGGAAGAAGGCATCGAGGTGTCTGATGAAGATATAGACGCAGAAGTGGAAAAAATGGCAAGCATGTATGGCATGGAAGCAAGCCAGTTGAAAGAATACATGGGAGAATCCGAGAAGGATTCCATGAAGATGGACCTTGCCATCCAGAAAGCGTTAGCGTTGGTTATGGAGCATGTAGAAGAGAAAGATGCAGATACAGAGTAAGGAGGGAATCGCATGAGTTTAGTACCTTATGTCGTTGAACAAACCAGCAGAGGAGAACGGTCTTACGATATCTATTCCAGGCTGTTGAAGGACAGGATTATATTCCTGGGCGAAGAGGTAAATGAGACAACAGCAGGCCTTGTGGTAGCGCAGCTTTTGTTCCTGGAATCTGAGGACCCTGGGAAGGATATCCATCTTTACATCAATTCTCCAGGAGGCGTGGTGACGGCAGGGCTTGCAATTTATGATACCATGAATTATATCAAGTGCGATGTGGAGACAATCTGTATTGGGCTTGCGGCAAGCATGGGGGCATTTTTGCTGGCAGGAGGCACGAAGGGCAAGCGTTTTGCGCTTCCGAATGCCGAGATTATGATTCATCAGCCTTCTGGCGGAGCTAAGGGGCAGGCAACGGATATCCAGATTGCGGCAGACAACATTTTAAAGACGAAGAAGCGCCTGAACAGCATTTTAGCGGAAAATACAGGTAAGCCATATGACGTGATTGCAGAGGACACAGAACGCGATAACTATATGTCTGCGGAGGAAGCAAAGGAATATGGTTTAATAGATGGCGTGATTACGAACAGAAAGTAAGAGCGGGGGACAGCGGGCATATGCCACTGTCCCTTTTGAGAAACTATAGTAAACATGTATCGGGTGCGTTTACTATAGGCCCTCCGGGGGTGCGTACGGTTTTTGCAAGGAAATTCTGCAACAAACGCAGCAAAAATCGGCGCAGCCAACGCCAAAGCACAAAAAGCTTTGTCGTTGGCTATATTTAGGATTTCATGGAAACAGGCAGGCTCCTTGCGGCTGGGGATAGGCCGGCTGGCTGCCGCCATGAGGGAGTTGGGCCGTTACAGGCTTAGGACAGAGTATAGAAGAGGTGAAGACAAAACTATGGCTGGAAGATTTGAAGAAAGGGTACGCTGCTCTTTTTGTGGAAAGACGGACGGTCAGGTGCGCAAGATGATCGCGGGACCGAGCGGGGCATATATTTGTGATGAATGCGTAGATATCTGCGCGGAGATTATCGAGGAAGAATTGCTGCAGGAAGAGGCGGAAATGATGCCGGAGCAGGATGTCCAGGAGATAAATTTATTAAAGCCGGAAGAACTTAAAAAGTTTCTGGATGACTATGTAATTGGGCAGGAAGAGGCAAAGAAAGTTCTTTCCGTAGCAGTCTATAACCATTACAAGAGAATCCTTGCGCCGAGGAACCTTGGCGTGGAGTTACAGAAAAGCAATATTCTGATGCTGGGGCCGACAGGTTGTGGCAAGACGCTGTTAGCGCAGACGCTGGCGCGTATTATAAATGTCCCTTTTGCGATTGCGGACGCTACGGCCCTGACAGAAGCAGGGTATGTGGGTGAGGATGTGGAAAATATCCTCCTGAAAATTATCCAGGCGGCGGAAGGTGACATTGAGCGCGCCCAGATGGGAATCATTTATGTGGATGAGATTGACAAGATTACGAGGAAGTCAGAGAACCCCTCTATTACGAGGGATGTGTCAGGAGAAGGCGTACAGCAGGCCTTATTGAAAATTTTAGAGGGGACGGTGGCAAGCGTACCGCCCCAGGGAGGCAGGAAGCATCCGCAGCAGGAGCTGATCCAGATTGACACTACGAACATCCTCTTTATCTGCGGCGGCGCTTTTGAAGGTCTTGATAAGATTGTGGAGACCAGGATGGATCAAAAATCCATGGGATTTAATGCTGAAATTGCGGATAAGCGGGAGCGTGATATTGGGTTGATTTTAAAACATGTGCTGCCGCAGGACCTTGTGAAATTCGGGTTGATACCGGAGTTTGTAGGACGTGTGCCGGTAACTGTCTCACTGGAATCTTTGGATAAGGAAGCGTTGGTGCGCATCCTCAAAGAGCCTAAGAATTCCCTGATCCGCCAATATCAGGCGTTGTTTGAGCTTGATGGGGTGGAATTGGTGTTTGATGAGGATGCTGTGGAGGCGATTGCTGAGAAGACTTTGAAACGTAAGACCGGAGCCAGGGGCCTACGCGCGATTGTGGAAAAGGTCCTGATGGATTTGATGTTCCGTGTGCCTTCGGATGAGTCGATTGCAGTCTGCAAGATTACCAAAGAGGTGGTTGAAGATAACCAGGATGTGGAAGTCCTGTACCATAACAATGAGAGTAAATCTGCCTGAGGAGATCATATATGAGTGAAGAATACAGAAAATTCCCAGCAGTGGCGCTTAGGGGGATGACAATCCTTCCCGGGATGGTGGCACATTTTGACGTTAGCAGGAACAAGTCTATCAAGGCAATTGAAAACGCCATGGTAGAAGACCAGATGGTATTTCTGGTGACGCAGAGGAATGTCAACAAAGAAGACCCCCAGATGGAAGATTTGTATTCCATCGGTGCGCTTGCTGTCATCAAGCAGGTTATCAAACTTCAAAATAATATCGTTCGGGTACTGATTGAAGGGGAACGGCGCTGCAGGATGGTAAACCTGTCTGTGGAGGAATGCCTTTTTGCGGAAGTGGAAGTTTTGGAAGAACAAGAAGAAGACCTGTCTGAGGATATCAGGGAGGCGATGCTGCGCGGGGTAAAAGAAACATTTGGGCGTTATTGCCTGCTAAATCCCAAGCCGGGCAAGGAGCTGGCAAGGCAGATGCAGGATATCCAGGACCTTGCCCAGTTGTTGGATGATATTGGGAATAACCTACCGGTGCCTTTTGAGGATAAACAGAAGATATTAGAGGCCCAGACTACGCAGGAACGTTATGAGACGGTCATGATTATCCTCTTGAATGAAATCAATGTCATTCAGATTAAGACGGAGTTCCAGAGCAAGGTAAAAGAAAAAGTAGACAGGAACCAGAAAGAATATATCCTGCGGGAGCAGATGCGTTTAATCCGTGAGGAACTCGGGGAGGACAATACAGTTTCAGAGGCGGACCATTTCCTTGAGGAGACGCAGAAGCTTGATGCGGAAGAGGAAGTGAAGGAGAAGCTGAAAAAGGAAATAGAACGTTTCAAGAATGTTTCCAGCAATTCTTCGGAGAGCGCGGTCATCCGGGGGTATATTGAGACGCTTTTGGAACTTCCATGGAATAAAGCGTCCAAGGATAATAAGAACCTGAAAGACGCCGAGCGCATCCTTGACGAAGACCATTACGGCATGGAGAAGGTAAAGGAGCGTATGTTAGAGTTCCTTGCCGTGCGCAACCTGACAGAGAAGGGGGACAGCCCAATCATCTGCCTGGTTGGACCGCCGGGGACAGGAAAGACGAGCATCGCCCGTTCTGTGGCGCGTGCCTTAGATAAGGAATATGTGCGTATTAGCCTTGGAGGCGTCCGGGATGAAGCGGAAATCCGCGGCCATCGGAAGACGTATGTGGGAGCGATGCCAGGGCGTATCGCTAACGGGCTGAAGAATACCGGCGTCAAGAACCCCTTGATGCTGTTAGATGAGATTGATAAGATTAGCAGTGATTACAAAGGGGACACGGCGTCTGCGTTGTTAGAGGTTTTGGACAGCGAGCAGAACAGCAAATTCCGCGACCACTACGTGGAACTGCCCATTGACTTGTCAGAAGTGCTGTTTATCGCTACGGCTAATTCCTTACAGGATATCCAAAGGCCCCTGCTTGACCGTATGGAGATCATTGAGGTCAGCAGTTATACGGAGAATGAGAAAGCGCATATTGCCAGGGAGCATTTGATTGCCAAGCAGATGGAAAAGAACGGCCTGAAACCAGGTCAGTTATCTATCAGCGACCGTGCCCTTGAAAAATTAATCCGAGGTTATACAAGAGAGGCCGGCGTGCGTAACTTAGAGCGGAAGATTGGAGAAATCTGCCGCAAGGCGGCAAGGGAGCTTTACAATGAAGGGTTCCGTCCCGAGGAAGGCGCCAAAGGACAGAAAGATGCTGTAAGCCAGGAGAAGAGAAAGAAAAAAACGATTAAAGTTACAGAAAATAGGCTGGAAAAGATACTCGGCAAAGAAAAATATAATTATGATGTAATAAATGAGAACGATGAGGTTGGCATTGTGCGTGGGCTTGCCTGGACAAGCGTTGGAGGGGATACGTTACAGATTGAGGTCAATATCATGCCTGGGAAAGGGGAATTCCAGCTTACAGGGCAGCTTGGGGATGTGATGAAGGAATCCGCGCAGGCAGGGATCAGCTATATCCGTTCTGTCAGTGGGCGCTATAAGATTGACAAGGAATTTTTTAAGGAATATGACATCCATATCCATATCCCGGAAGGGGCAGTGCCCAAGGATGGCCCTTCGGCTGGGATTACTATGGCGACGGCGATGCTATCGGCAATTACCAAGCGCAAAGTACGCAAGGATGTGGCAATGACAGGGGAGATTACGCTTCGCGGCAGGGTCCTGCCGATCGGCGGCTTGAAAGAGAAGGCTTTGGCGGCCAAGAATGCCGGGATTAAGACTATTTGCGTGCCTAAGAAAAATGAGCCGGATATAGAGGAGATTTCCCAGGAAATTAAAAAGGGGCTTGAGATTGTATTTGTGGAAAATATGGAGCAGGTATTGGAAACGGCATTAGTGAAGGAGTAACCATATGGTAGTCAAATCTGTGGAATTGGAAATTGTTTGCGGCGTCACCAGCAAAATACCGGTTACGGACAAGCCGGAGATTGCCTTTGCGGGGAAGTCCAACGTCGGGAAATCGTCATTGATTAACGGCTTGATGAACCGTAAGTCTTTAGCCCGTACGTCTTCCCAGCCAGGGAAGACGCAGACAATCAATTATTATAATATCAACAATTGCATGTACCTGGTGGATTTGCCAGGATATGGCTATGCCAAAGCGACGGTCAGCGAGAAGGAGAAATGGGGCAGGATGATTGAGAATTACCTCCATGTTTCCGCGCAGCTCAAAGCGGTCTTTTTATTGGTTGATATCCGCCATGAGCCATCTGTGAATGATAAACAGATGTATGAGTGGGTTGTATACCAGGGCTATGATCCGATAATTATTGCTACGAAGTTGGATAAGATTAAGCGCAGCCAGGTCCAAAAGCATGTGAAGATGATAAAGGAAGGGCTTTGCGTGAAGCCGCGGACGATGGTCCTGCCTTATTCCGCGCAGACGAAACAGGGCCGGGAGGAAATCTGGAACTTGGCGGATGAGCTGTTGGGATTTGCGCAGCCGCTTCCCCAGGCGCTTGACGGGCGCCCTCAAGGAGAGGGAAATGAAAAGAAATAAATACCTGTTTGTATTTTTTATGCTGCTTGCCATTACTATGGCAGGCGGTATTTTTACAATGGCATATATTAATCTCGAAGGGCAGCGGCAGGAGGGGGCGGGCCTTAGGGCGGTAACTTCATTTTATCCGGTATATATTGCAGCCCTAAACGTTACGCAGGGAAGCCCTAATGTTGTCCTGGAGAACTTGAGCGAGCCGCAGACTGGGTGTATGCATGATTATCAGTTGACGCCGCAGGATATGATTTTGTTGTCTAAGGCAGACTTGTTTCTTGTAAATGGCGGCGGGATTGAGAATTTTCTTGTGGAGGCGGCGCAGTCCTACCCGCGTCTTGATATTATAAAGGTTTCCGAAGGGCTGGGATTGCCGGAGAGAGCAAACGCCCATGTATGGATGGACACAAGGTATTACGCGCGGATGGTGCAAGGGATTGCGGAAGAATTTGCCAGCGCAGACCCGTCCAATGCCAGCCTCTATAAGTCTAATGCCGAGGCATACTGCGGGAAGGTCCAGGAGCTGACAGAAGAGATGGAGGCGCTTCGCGAAGAAACGTATGGCAAGCCGGTGATAATTTTCCATGAGGCATATGAGTATGTGGCAGACGAGCTTGGCATGGACGTCTTGTACTGCCTGGATTTGGACGAAGAGCGCCAGGTCAGCGCGCATGAGGCGGCGGAAGTTATGGGAAAGATTTCTGACCATGGGGTATCGGTGGTTTTTGCGGAGGCGTTGTACGGCAAAGATATGGGGGACACCGTGGAGTCGCAGACGCAGGCCAGCGTCTGTTACCTGGACGCGCTGGTGCGGGGAGATTACAGGGCTGACAGCTACCTGTCGGCTTTCAGGGAAAATATTGACGTGTTAAAGCGGGCGTTTTGCCCTGCTGGTGATTAGGGTAAAGGCAGGCGTTTTGCCCTGCCAATTAGGGAAAAGGAAGGGTTTATTTGCGAAAAATGATCATGCCCTGCGGGCTGCATTGTATTAAAGTGAATCATCTGGGCGTCAGTTTTGGCGGGCAGGAAGTTTTAAGGGACATTAACCTCCATATCCATTGTGGGAGCCTGAATGTAGTCATCGGCCGCAACGGCGCCGGGAAATCTACGTTAATCCGCGCCATTTTGGGGGATATTGCGCATACAGGGGATATCGAGTTCAAGGACCGGGAGAATGGGCGTATCCAAAAATTGAAGATCGGCTATGTGCCTCAGTCGATGAATGTGGAAAAGCGGACCCCGGTTAGCGTCTATGATATGGTTGCCTCATACCAGAGCAATGTGCCGGTATTCTTGAAGCGCGGCAAAAAAATCCGCCGCCGGATTGAAGAGCACCTAAACATTTTTGAGGCCGGTTACCTGATCGATAAACAGGTGTGCAACCTGTCCGGCGGGGAACTGCAAAGGGTGCTCTTGTCCATGGCGCTGATGGATTCCCCTAACCTGCTGCTCTTAGACGAGCCGGTCTCGGGGATTGACAAAAACGGCATGGAGCTGTTTTACAGGACAATCTATCAATTAAAAAAGAATTATGATTTGGCGGTAATACTTATTTCCCATGATTTAGAATATGTAAAACAGTATGCGGACAAAGTCGTGCTGTTAGATGGGAGCGTGCTCAAGCAGGGAAGCGTGCGCGAGGTGTTTCAAAGCCCGGAATTTGCCCGGGTTTTCCAGAGTGGGAAGGAGGAGGTATAGATGGGTATCTTTTCCTGGCTGCAATATGATTTTATGAAGAATGCGTTCCTGGCAATCCTTCTCATAACGCCATTGTTTGGGATGATGGGGACGATGATTGTCAACCGGAAGATGGCGTTTTTTTCGGATGCCTTAGGGCATTCCGCGTTGACGGGGATTGCCGTGGGCGTGGCGTTTGGCGTCAACAACACAAGCCTTTCGATGGTAATATTTGCGGTGGTATTTGCCTTGCTTTTGAATTTTATCAGCAGCAAGGCGCCATCCTCTACGGACACTGTAATCTCGGTTTTTTCTTCCTGCAGCATTGCCCTGGGGCTGGCGATTTTGTCGCAGGGGGGCAATTTCAGCAGGTATTCCAGCATATTGGTGGGCGATATCTTAAGCATCACCCCCAAGGAGCTTGTGTATCTGTCCGTAATCCTCTTAGCAACCCTGGCGTTTTGGTTCTTTGTTTTTAATAAGCTTCTGGCTGTGAGCCTTAACCGGACGCTTGCCAGGAGCCGGCATATTTCCGCCGCCTGGCTGGAAAACCTTTTTGCCGTGCTGACAGCGTTAATCGTTATGGCGTCCATTAAATGGGTTGGCATTTTGATTATCAATGCGCTCTTAATCCTCCCGGCAGCGGCGGCGGGGAATATCTCAGGGAATATGCGGGAATACCATTTCTTTTCGATTCTCTTTTCGGTGTTCTCGGGGGTGTTGGGGTTAGTAATTTCTTATTACACCAATGTGGCGACAGGGCCGACGATTGCTATCCTGGCGTCCATCATTTATTTTGCCGCTTATTGGTGGGGCAGCCAAAACAACGTCTAATAACTGCCTGAACAAAAGTTTTTACAATATCCGCAGGAAGAAGGAGGTAATGATTTTGAAACAATCTACGAAGTATCTGAAAATACTGGTTAACTTGATGGTCGCGGCGCTTGTTATTGTTTTTCTGTGCGTAATTTTCCCCAAGATGGTAACATTCTTTATGCCGTTTGTGGTTGGTTGGATAATTTCTATGATTGCCAACCCTCTGGTGCGCCTGTTGGAGAAGAAGTTAAAAATCGTGCGCAAGCATGGCTCTATGATGATTATCATCGGCGTCCTGGCTGTCGTAATCCTGCTCGGTTATCTGGGCGTCAGCAAACTTGTGGCGGAAACCGGCAACCTGATTGAAAATTTGCCGCAGATTTACGAGAACTGGCAGCAGGATTTCCAGGAAATAGGGGAAAACCTTGAGATTGTCTACAACAGGCTTCCTAAGGACACGCAGGCGAATATCCAGAATGTTTCCGCTAACCTTTCCGGCTACCTGAGCGGGCTGGTGCAGAGCATTGGGGAACCTACGGTTGCGGCAGCGGGGAATTTTGCCAAGAACGTGCCTGGCGTGTTGATTTCAGTCATTATGTGCATCCTGTCGGCTTATTTTTTTACAGCGGAGCGCCATGAGATTTTGCGGGGCGTAAAGAAATATGTGCCTGTTGAAGTGTGGGATAAGGTAGCGTCAGTCATTGCGGAGCTTAAACGTGTCGTTGGCGGCTATTTTAAGGCGCAGTTCAAAATTATGGGCGTGGTATACGTGATCCTGCTGGTGGGGTTATTGGTTATGAGGGTAGGCTATTCGCCGCTGGTGGCGTTTCTGGTGGCGTTTTTAGATGCGCTGCCGTTTTTTGGCACAGGCACGGTGCTAATTCCCTGGGCGGTTATCAAGCTGCTGTCTGCGGATTATGAGATAGCGGCAGGGCTTGTCATCCTCTATGCTGTCACCCAGGTTGTGCGCCAGGTAATCCAACCTAAGATTGTGGGCGACACAATCGGCATGAACCCCTTGGCAACGTTGATATTTATGTATATTGGCTATAAGGTCAGCAGTGTGATTGGCATGATTATAGCAGTGCCGGTGGGCATGATTTTAATAAACCTTTACCAGTCTGGCGTTTTTGATAACCAGATCCGCTGCATCCGGGAACTGGTGGCGGACATTAATAAATTCCGTAAATTATAGCGGGCCAGCTTAGGGGAATTTTGTCGTTAAGACTGGGGCTTTGTCAATTTCAATGGTAAATATTACTATTTTTTAACAAATTATTTCGTAAAAAATATACAAAAGGAACAACTTGTAATGAAAAGGAAATAAGTATACAATAAAAGTAATCTAGCTGGGAAAGGGTTGCTGCTATGAGGGAGTATCAGAAGAAACGATATACAATTGCGATTATGTTGGGCGATATGCAGTCCGACTATTCTGGGGAGCTTCTTAGGGGGTTTTATACCTGTGCGCAAAAGGA
Source organism: uncultured Lachnospiraceae bacterium (assembly GCA_949879775.1). GTDB lineage: Bacteria > Bacillota > Clostridia > Lachnospirales > Lachnospiraceae > Petralouisia. The sequence continues at coordinate 1,027 of CATLBW010000048.1, read as the reverse complement.
AGATGTGAATATTGTATTTCTGATGGGTCCTCGTATCCCGCAGTATTGTTTGGATGTCTTTGCGCCGGATTCAGAAGAAGATTACAGTTATCAGTTTGACACGGTTTATGCTTATGCGCATTTTACGAAGCCGGATGCTTTGATTATTTCTTACGCGGCGCTTTCGTATTACCACACCAGGGAGGAGAAGGAGGCTTTTTTGAACCAATACGCAGATATCCCGTATCTGATGATTGGGGAGAAGCTGGAAGGCTTTTGTGCCCCTTCCATGATGTCGGACAATTATAAAGGGATGTGCACCTGTATCGAGCATTTGGTGGTAGACCATGGATACCAAAAGGTTGCTTTCCTAAGCGGGCCGAAGACGAATATGGACGCCATGGAGAGGCTTCAGGCTTATTATGATGTGATGAAAGGGCATAACCTTCCGGTAGAAGACGCCATGATCGCCTATGGGGATTATTCCGTGCACGTGAAGCCGCAGGTGAAATACCTCTTAGACAACAACCCGGGGCTTGAGGCAATTGTCTGCGCTAATGATAATATGGCAAAATGCTGTTACAGGGTGTGTTCTGCGAGAAGCCTCAGGGTGGGCAAGGATATAGCCATTACCGGGTTTGATGATGTGGAGCTTGCGCGGACGATGGACCCGCTTTTGACGAGTGTGTCGCAGAATGGCTTTAAGTTCAGCTACCTGGCGCTGCGCAATGCGATTGCGCTGTGTGAGAGGCAGGTCATGTTTGAACAGCGGCTGCCAGTAGACGTACATATCAGGGCTTCTTGTGGATGTGATTACGGAAAAAAACAGTCCTGCGTCTTCAAAAACCACGAGGAAAAAGAACAGTATATTATCAAAGCCATGGGTGTGATATCAACGGAGTTGTTGTCTTCTGTCCCTTACCAGGAGGAGCGCAACCGCTATTCAAGCCTGATATTGGACTATTTTAACTATATATACAAGACAATCTGCTGCCCAAGCGGGGAGACGGTGAACTTTGAGTACCTTATGGATATTTTGCAGGAGCTT
>CATLBW010000047.1 GCA_949879775.1 uncultured Lachnospiraceae bacterium | reverse complement strand
AAATGCCCCTGTAAGGCTCTGAGTGGCTCATACAGGGGAGATTGGATAATTAGTATAGATTTATGGGCATTGATGGAATGTTATTGGAAATGATAGGTTCAGGCACTAAAAAAGCCCACAACTGATAAATTGGTTAAACCAGTTATGGACTTTTGATAATGTCCGAGTGTTTAGTTTTACGATATACAGAATTATTCCTTTCTTTGATGCTTACTAATATGTATGTTGTTCCCTTTGCGGTTCCCTCAAATTTTTACGTTTTTCAAACATTACTTTCCTATAGGACAAAAAAATACTGCAAACCGCTTAATTCCAGGGTTTCCAGTACTTTCGGGTTGGGCTATTCAATTAAAATAGCAAGTAGCCCGTAGGGGAATCGAACCCCTGTTTCCGCCGTGAGAGGGCGGCGTCTTAACCGCTTGACCAACGAGCCTCATACTTGTCTGTTTTCTCGAACTCAACAATGGTAATTATACATGCTGGGTTCGAGAAAGTCAAGTACTTTTTGAAAAAAAATGAAAAATTTTGTAATTTAAGCATTACTTTTCACACAGCAGCCAGACACTTGCTGTCTGGTTGCGTAAGAACATGATTCAGTAAGTGATTTTTGCTTCGCGAAGCGAACTTTCATGCAAAAACCACCAGTTACCGGTCACGGAGTGAACAGTAACATTTATGCTGCTTCCACTTTGCTCAGCGCCAGTTTAGCAAGCGCAGCAAAACCTTCTGCATCATTAACTGCCATCTCTGCAAGCATCTTACGGTTCACTTCTACGCCTGCCAGTTTAAGCCCATACATGAACTTACTGTAAGAAAGGCCGTTCATCCTTGCCGCTGCGTTAATACGGGCAATCCAAAGCCTCCTGAACTGCCTCTTCCTCTCTTTCCTGCCCCTGTAGGAAGTTGCCAACGCTCTCATGACAGACTGTTTTGCCACTCTGTACTGTTTAGAGCGCGCTCCTCTATAGCCTTTCGCCAGTTTCAATACCCTGTTATGTTTTTTTCTAGCATTTAATCCGCCTTTAATTCTTGCCATGTCTTCTATTCCTCCTTAACTCTTCAATGGAAAATAACCTGTCCGACTGGGCGGCATACAAAATATGCCTTCCATGCAGCAGTCCTAATCATCCTTACAGATACGGTAAAATTTTCTTCATATTCTTAACGTTCGTAGCATCTGTAATCGCGGGCTTTCTAAGATTCCTCTTTCTCTTCGCAGACTTCTTTGTCAAGATATGGCTTTTGTAAGCTTTATTTCTTTTTAATTTCCCTGTTCCTGTTTTCTTGAAGCGCTTTGCTGCCGCTCTGCATGTTTTCATTTTTGGCATCTTAAATTCCTCCTTAATATCCAGCTATTTTTTCTCCGCCAGCACAATACTCATGCTGCGCCCTTCCAGCTTAGGTGCCTTCTCCACCATCGCAATATCTGACAGTTCCTCCGCAAAATCATCCAAAATATGCTTGCTGTTATGGATGTGCGCCATCTCCCTGCCACGAAAACGTAAAGTAATCTTTACTTTATTGCCTTTTGAAATAAATTTTTTTGCTGCATTAATTTTGGTGTTGAGATCGTTGCTCTCAATGTTGGGGGACAGACGAATTTCTTTCACTTCCACAGTCTTCTGTTTTTTCTTGGCCTCTTTCTCTTTGCGGACAAGCTCATATTTATACTTTCCGTAATCAATAATCTTACATACCGGCGGTTTTGCCATCGGGGCAATTTTCACCAGGTCAAGCTCTGCTTCCACGGCAATCTTCATCGCCTCCCTCGCAGACATAATGCCAAGCTGTTCTCCGTCCTGTCCAATCAGACGAACTTCCTTATCTTTGATTTGTTCATTAATCATTAACTCGCTAATGGTCGTACACCTCCAAGATCAATTTAACATTTCATTCACTTTCCCAATTCCATCCATAAATGACTGCATTTAAAAAGTGGATAGGCAGGCTATCCACTTCATATTCCCAAAAAACACCACAGTAAAAAACTGTCGTCCTGAATATAAACCATTAGTCACGCGCTTGTGCTAAGGTGAGAGTGGATGCTCTACTTTGTTTTCATACAACGTTGTAACTTTACCATGTTTTCTTCCGTTCGTCAAGGACTTTTTTTCTCTACTATTATATGGTATAATTTTACTCGACACCGGAGGGTTGCAAAACGCAGTATTTATACATAATTTCCGTACTATTTGTCACATGGCAGGTATCTATGGTTGGTATACAGATATGCTTTTGCAATCCCCAGACAACCATACCAGAAATGGAGGCGTATAAAATGAGGAACAAACAACTGTTACAAAAAGCCGGCGCCTGGGTATTAAGCGCAGCGCTGGCAGTAACCTGCTTTTCCGGCGTGCCGGCAGCAGACGCGGCAGCGGCAGGCAGCGCACCTGCGAACTGGAAATCAGAACTGTACATTGACTTTGGCACGGGTACTAATATCACCGATGGCAAAGACACCGACCTGGCAGGCAACTTCCTGCTTCCCGACCAGGTTAGCGGCACACCTTCGGAGGCCTTGGTTGCAGGCTATGGGACCTGGCTGTACGATGACACAAATGTGGGGACCGTTTACGGCGGGGAAGCCACCACGCAAAAAATCGGCTTTGACCGCAAGCTGCCGGCAGGCGTGACATCGGCGGGCGGCGAGTATTTCCGTGACTGGGTATTCAGCCCTGATGGGAAAGCTTACACTTTTTCCGTGGATTTGCCTGTAGGCCAGTATTATGTCTATGCATATACCGGCAATAAGACCGGAGGGTTCAACAATGCTTCCTTCATATCTTTCTCCGACAATAATTATAAAACGCTCTATGACCAGAGCAGCAACGGCGGCGGGCAATGCCAGCCACCGACATGCATCTATGTGGTGAACGTAGCGGAAAAATCAGCCGGCAGCGGTTATGGAACTTTGGGCATGCAGGTTTCTGACAATACCATTGCCTATAAAGAAGACGGCAGCTATGACGACAGCTACACCGCTTCCAACACCGTATTTTATGGGACTGATACAAACACAACCTTTATTGCTAATGATAACCCGGACGCAGTGGATGGCAAGATCGTTACCGCACGCTTAAACGGCATTGAGATTATGCCGGTGGCAAACCCTGTATATGCGCAGAGCGTTGCCGCCAGCGAAGCAGACTCCAATATCTCTTTGGAGCAGGGGCAGACAATCACTTTGGCTGCAAAGGCAATGCCCGAAACAGCAACTGAGCGTATTGAGTATGCTTCTTCCAACGAAAGCATTGTAAAGGTAAACCCGAAAACAGGGGAAATTACCGGCATTGCACCAGGTTCGGCTAAGATTACTGCCACCACCCCTTCCCTTGCCAATAACGCGCAGAAATCCGCTTCTTATAATGTGACCGTATTTGAAGAGACAACCCTTGCGCTTGATGCTGATGCAGTCTCCCTCCAGGTAGGCGGCGCGGAAGGGACGGATACGAAGACCATCAAGGCAAGGTTTAACGCCGCAAACCTGACAGAAGCCCAGAGCGCGCTTGTTACCCCTGTCACCTCTTCCATTGCCACAGTTACATTTGGCAGCGTCACAGAGGTAACGGCTCCTGCCGATGGCGCTAAGGGCGTTTATTCACAGGACATCACCATCAAGGCAACCGCCAAAGGCAACGAAACCATCACGTTTGCGAGGACCACAGGACGTACTGCCGAGGTACGTGTTTCTGTCACCAAGCCGGTGACCTCTATCGCCTTTTATGATGCAGGCCAGAACGTGACGGACAAATTTGCCACAAGCGTGGGCAATACGCTTACTGTAAGCGCAAAAGCCCTGCCGGAAGACGCTTCCAACACGGCTGTAACTTACAAATTTAAAGAGAGCACAGACATTGCCACCATCACGGCAAATGGCAGAATTACGGCAAAAAAATCTGGTACAGCCATCATCTTAGCAACTTCCCGCTCAAACAGCGACGTCGTTGCCGAAGCAACATTAACTATTACCCCTGGATTCAGCATTTCTTACAAGACTGCAGGAATAAACGTAAATGTTGGCAAGACAGCCAAAAACCAACTTACTGTCATCTATGACGAGAATGTTGATACAACGCTGCTCAACACAAAGATAAACTATACCTCTTCCGCCCCGCAAATCGCCTCAGTGGGCAGCGACGGCACTGTTAAGGGGCAAAAGCCCGGCACAGCCACCATCACGGCAACCGCAGAGGACGGCGGGCAGACAGTTTCATACAGGGTTACCGTAAAACAGTCGGCAACCTCTGTGAAGGTGAGCAAAAAAAGCATTACCCTGAACATTAACGATAAGAAGAAGAAAACAGCTAAGATTGTGGCGTCCCTGTCACCCTCTAACAGCACGGATTCTATCACCTATAAGGCTAAGAACCCCAAAATTGCCAAAGTAGACAAGAACGGCAAGGTTACGGCCCTCAAAACCGGCAAGACAACCATTACCGTGAAAGCAACCAGCGGCAAGAGCCAGACGGTTACTGTTACCGTTACCTCCCCTGCAACGAAGGTGAAGATTAAAGGCAAAACAAAACTGACTATGGAAAAAGGCTCCAAGAAGGCCTTAAAGGCAACGGTTACGCCTAAGAAGAGCACCGATACGGTAAAATGGAGCACAAGCAATAAGAAAATTGCCACAGTCTCCAAAAAGGGTGTTGTATCCGCCAAAAAAGCAGGCAAAGCCACAATTACCGCCAAAGCAGGCAAGAAGAAAGCTACTGTCAAGATTACTGTAAAATAATCTCCCAAAGCCAGGGAAAATTTTTACCCTGCTATACTGAACGCCAGATAAATCTGCCGTTCAGTATAACATGATGCACAAGCCGCATAAGGGATTATGCCGCTTCGCGGCTGCGGCTGGCGCAACTGCACGGCAAATCTTTTTGCCGTGCAGTATAACTTTCAGAGAAATCCCCGTCGGCCAATTTGATGTGCCGACGGGGATTTGATTATTTCTTGGTAATCTTAAATTGTTTTTTAATGCTCCCGCTGTATTTCCCTTTCCCAGTAATAACCATGGTTGCCTTGCCCTTCTTCTTGTTATTCTTATAGGAAACCGTATAATCCCTGCCTTTCTTTAATGTCTTGCCGTTTAATGTAACCTTAGGCTTCTGGGTCTGCGCTTTCCCATTATATTTCTTATTCTTTACATTCGTGACCTTGGCTTTTTTGATGTCAATGCCTGTAAGGTTAATTTTAAAAGATGTGCTCTTGCCCATATAATTGACTTTAATCTTCTTAGCCCCGGTAGTGCTATGGTTAAACTTGCTGCACATCTTAGTCGTCAACGGCACATAGCCCGTCCCATGCTGGCACTTTATTTTTAATACCCGGTCCATGGATTCTACGGAAGTCCCGCATTTGTATGTTTTCGCTTTCTGTCCATTTTCCACGGCAATGGACGTCGGGCTGCAGCTCCCAATAAACATTTGCGTCCAATAATGCCCATACTGGCCGCTGCCATTATAGTAATACCCTACGCCCATATGCGTATACCTGCCGTTTAAAATATTCGCTTTATGCCCCGGGCTATTCATCCAGCCTGTCATTACTTCTTTGGGCGTTGTATAGCCGGCTGCGATGTTCTCGCCCGCTGTGTTGTAACTAATCCCCTGCAATGCAGTAAAGCAGCTACTCCCATCCGGCCTCGTGTGCGAATAATAGTTAAAAATTTCCTTCGCCCTTACCTCATTTGACGTCTGGAGGGCTGCGGTGACGCTCAAAGGCGCAAGCCCCATGCCTGCCCGCTCCTTATTGGCAATTTTTAGGACCTCCCACTCCTGCTCATTGCAGATGCTTACCGGAGGCTTCGCCTCAGCCTGCATGGAAAAACCCCCTGAAAACGCAAGGCTAAACGCCATCAAAGTTACGCATACTCTCTTACAAAATTTCATTTTCATGTTTATCAGCTCTTTTCTAATCTTTTTCTTTTTGGTAAAATATTATATATAGATGGCGTTTCATTATCGCCATCTGCGCCGAACACGGCCGCTCTGCGGCATCTACACCTTCGTGCGAGTGCGCATCCCCCGGAGGGCTATATACCTGGCAATTATTTCATGCCAGATATATAGTAAAACTTTTTAACGATTGCAGCAGAAAGGACTTCCTATGACAGAACCAACGAACAAACGTATCGACCTGCACGTCCACTCCACGGAATCCGATGGGACAATGACCCCGCAGGAATTGATGGTACACGCCAAAGAAATTGGCTTATCCGCCATTGCGCTGACAGACCATGACAGCATCCACGGCCTCGCCAAAGCGCGCCCCGTTGCAGAATCCCTTGGGCTGGAGCTGGTGCCGGGCGTAGAACTATCCACCGACTGCGATGGGAAGGAAATCCATATCCTGGGTTATTATATTGATGAACACAACCGTGCTTTCCTTGATAGGCTGCAGGAGTTTGTCGACGGCAGGGACAAGCGCAATGCCAAAATGGTTGCCCTCCTAAGGGAAGAGGGCTTTGATATCACCATGGAAAAACTCTATGCAGCGTATTCAGACAGCGTAATTACCCGCGCGCATTTTGCCCGCTATCTGGTCGAGCACGGCTTCGTCAAAGACCGTGCAGCCGTGTTCGCCAAATATCTGGGAAGCGACTGCCGCTGCTATGTGCCCCGTGAGAAAATTACGCCCTTTGAAGCCATCCGCTTAATCCGGCTCGGCGGCGGCCTCGCCTTTTTTGCACATCCGGTACTATGCCGCATGAGCCACGGCAAGCTGCGCTCTTTTCTTAAGGAATTGAAGGATGAAGGGCTTGCCGGGATCGAGGCCATCTATTCTATGAACACCCAAGAAGACGAAGCGGCAATGTTACATTTCGCTCGTGAATTTGGGCTGCTCGTCAGCGGCGGTTCCGATTTCCACGGCGCCAACAAGCCTTACATCAATATGGGGACCGGGAAAGGGAACCTCAACATCCCTTATGACGTCCTTGCCAAAATCAAAGCATACCGCCAATCACTTACGCAAGGATAAATTTATCAATCACTTCCGCAACCGCGCCCTGCGCGCTGTCGCAGGCAGTGATATAATCCGCCGCTTCCTTGATATCCGGGTGGCTGTTCTTCACCGCCACCCCTGTATGCGCCGCCCGTATCATCGGTATGTCATTACGCTCATCCCCCACAGCCACTATATTTTCCGGCAATACCCCTAAGAATTGGCTAATATAAGTAACTGCGCTTCCTTTGTCCGTGTTTTTCGGGCAGATTTCCAGATACTCATCACGTGAAAAGAAGCTATTGCAGTGCTCCCAGAACCTTTGATGCTGTTTTTGGAATTCCAGCAGCCGCTTTGAGCCATTGATGTCAATCATCAGTATCTTATTTGGCTCCGTCTGCAGCCTGCTGTATATATCCTGCACAAGCTGGTATTCCATCTTGACTTTGCTGAGGTAAAAATCAAGCTCCGGGCTATGGTTTTCCGTCAGTATGATATCCTGCTGGTAACTATGTACATTAATCCCCGCTTTGTGCGCCTCGTCAATAATTTCTTTGGCAATATACAGGGGGATTGTGCGCTGGGCCAACACCCGCTGGGCCGCACAGTCGTAAATGACCGCTCCGTTAAACGCTGCCATATAACACCCTGGCATCGTAAGTCCCAAATCCCTTACTACAATTTTGCCTGTCGCCGTAGGGCGCCCGGTCGTGATGACGAAATAATGCCCCTGCTCTAACATCTTGGCAATCTTTTCCCGGTTCTTCTGGCAAATTTGCTTATCTTCATCCAATAGTGTATCATCTAAATCCGTAAACAGGATTTTACTTGTCATAATGTCCTCCTTAATCCTCGCGGGATTGCCGGCTTATGCCATCGGCTCCGCAGGAATGAATACCCTTTCCTGGTATACGTTCGCTTTCTTCGGCACTGCCTGTTTTGCTTCCTCGCAAAACTGCTGCTGCGAGTTCACCAATTTCTTCCCCCGTTTATCAATTTTCTCGTATTTCCCTCCCGGCTGCAAAATGTTAGCTTTCGTATTATCGGCAAGCTGCGTCTCTAAAACATGGCGCACCGCATCCATCAGCCCCTCATCCTCTACCGGGAACATAATCTCCACGCGCCTGTCAAGGTTCCTCGGCATCCAGTCCGCGCTTCCCATATAGATTTCTTCCTGCCCGTCATTGCGGAACCAGAAAATACGGCTGTGCTCCAAGAAATTGCCGACGATCGAGCGTACCGTGATATTCTCACTGACGCCGGGAATCCCGGTCTTGAGGCAGCAGATACCACGCACTACCAAGTCAATCTTAACGCCTGCCGCCGAAGCCTCATATAATGCCGCAATGATATCCCTGTCGCAGAGGGAATTCATCTTCGCCTTGATAAACGCCTCTTTCCCCGACTGGGCATGCTTAACCTCCCGCTTTATCAGTTTGAGGAAACGTTTCCTTAACCAAATGGGCGCCACCACCAGCTTATTCCAGGTAAGTGGCTCCGAGTAACCGGAAAGCATATTAAAGACTGCCGTTGCATCTTCGCCAATCGCCTCCGAGCAGGTGAACATCCCAAGGTCGGTATATAGCTTGGCCGTAGAGTCGTTATAATTTCCCGTCCCCAGATGCACATACCGGCGGATTCCGTCCTCCTCCCGGCGCACCACCAGCGCAATCTTACTGTGCGTCTTTAAGCCCACCAGCCCATAAATCACATGGCAGCCAGCCTTTTCCAGCTTCTTCGCCCAGACAATGTTGTTCTCCTCGTCAAAACGCGCTTTCAATTCTACCAACACAGACACCTGCTTGCCATTTTCCGCTGCCTGCGCCAAAGAGGCAATAATCGGCGAATTGCCGCTGACGCGGTATAAAGTCTGCTTAATCGCAAGCACATCCGGGTCTTTGGACGCCTGGCGGATAAAGTCAACGACCGGGTCAAATGTCTGGTAAGGATGGTGCAGCAATATATCCCCTTTGCGGATTTCCGCAAAGATATCGCTCCCCGGCGCAATCTGCGGCACCTGCTGCGGCTTATAAGGCGGATAACGCAGCTCATCCTTGCCCTCAATGCCATACATCTTCATCAAATACGTCAAATCCAGCGGCCCGCTAATCTTATAAATGTCTTCCTGGGCTATGTGAAGGTCTTCTATTAAAATGGAAAGCAGTTGTTTATCAACCTTCTCTTCCACCTCCAGGCGGATGACCTCCCCCCACTGACGCCTTTTCAATTGTTTCTGGATTTCCTGCAGCAAATCTTCCGCCTCATCTTCGTCAATGCTCAAATCCGCATTGCGCATAATCCGGTAAGGGTATGCGCAGAGCACATTGTAATTTAAGAACAATTGCTGGATATTGCGCTCAATAATCTGCTCTAACAAAAGGAAGGTCTTCACCCCTTCTTCCCCCGAAGGAATCTGCACAATCCTCGGCAATACGGAAGGTACCTGGACAGTGGCAAACTCTGTCTCTCCCTTTTTTTCTTCTTTTTTCGAAAGGAGCGCGGCGATATTCAACGACTTGTTGCGAATCAGCGGGAATGGCCGGGATGCATCCACTGCCATCGGCGTAAGTACCGGATAGACATTTTCCTGGAAATAGTGATCTACAAATTCCGCCTGCTTGGGCGTAAGGTCCTCATGGGCAGAAATAATCTCAATCCCATGGTTGTAAAGCAGCGGCAGCAAGGAACGGTTATAGGTGGAATATTGCAGTTCCACCAAGGCGCGCGTATCCTTGTTAATCGCATCTAACTGCTCTTGGGCAGTCATGCCTGCAATATCTTTCTTTTTATAGCCTGCATGGACCATATCTTTCAGCGACGCCACGCGCACCATAAAAAACTCGTCCAGGTTGGAGGAAGTGATGCTCACGAACTTTAACCTCTCCAACAGGGGGATGGATTTATCCCTCGCCTCATTCAACACCCGCTTATTGAATTTCAGCCAGCTCAGCTCCCGGTTCTCATAATAATCTGAATTGAGGAAATCTTTTTCTTTTTCCATGTGTTTACCTCCTGCAATATTTTCTTCTATACGCGCCCAATGAAATGTATCGCGCGTATCGCGCCACAACTACAGCCCGCCATGCGGGCGGCAGCTTAAAATATCCTCTTCTCCTTAATCTTAGGCATAATGCTGAACACTTCTTCAAATGATTCCGCATAGGTGGAAAATAACCCCTTCTCCAACACGGTATTTTCTTTCGTCTCAATGGTAATGATGAGTTCTTTGCCCCTTAATGCAGCCCGTATATTATCAAATTTCTGCTTGTGGCTGCGATCCATGGCATTGGCAATCTTTAAGATGGCCGTGAGCTTTGATACAATCACATAACTTTCCTTGTCCATCTTATCCCGCAGGCTCTCATAGGGAGGGCGCGGCAGGGAGTTATATTTCACCGTGCTCGCCACAATCTCCCGCTCAATATCCTTCAGGCCAATAATCTCCGACGCCATGATAATCTGATAGGAACAAACGAACTGGTTCGTAAGGCTGACATACCGCCCACAATCATGCAGGATTGACGCGACCTGCAAAAGCAGCCTCTCGCGCTTGCCCATGCCATGCACTTTCTTCATGGCGTCAAAAATCGCAGTGCTTGTGGAAAGCACAGATTCCGTATGTCCGGAATAACTCTGGTAACGTTCTGCGAGGTTCCTGGACGCCGCTAAGACGTCTTTATCCAAATCATGCAAAAAATGGATCATATGGTTCTTTTCTGCAAAATCACAGACAATCCCATCCCCGACGCTGACTCCCGGCACCCATACGAAATCAGCGTTCATCTCCTCTGTCAGACGCTTATACAACACGACTGACGGCAAAATCAGCGGGTCGTTCTCGTTGACAAGGTTCAACTCTATGGCAATCTCTTTCGAGGATTTCTTATGCCATTTATTCAACAATTTCAAAAAGCGCTCCGTCTCAATCGTGCCATCATCCAGCTTCTTGGAAAAGCCTTTCACCATCTCGCCAATATAATCTCCCATAAGGATGACATACTGGATATCTTTTCCTTCCAAATAAAGCCTTTTAAAGATCTCCAGCTCTTTGTCTATCAATTCCTGCATCTGCGTCTCATAATGGGAAACCATGTTGCGGATTTTGGACACCTTCTCCCAGATACGCATGATTCCCAGCTCAATGCGCTGGGTCGTCACAGCCGTCCCTTTCTGGAACAGCGTAATCTGCATGCTCCCGCCTCCTACGTCCACCACAACAGCACCCTGCCCAATCATTTTCTCAAATTCCGGGGACGCAGCTAAAGATTCATAGCTGAGGAAACGAAGCTGGGAATTGCTTACCACCGTGACTTCGATTTTCGTCCTGATCTTAATCTGGTCTAAGATAAACAGCCCGTTGCTCACCGTCCGCAGCATATTCCCTGCATAAGCTTTGTATGTATCGACCTTATAGCCGTCCATAATAGAATGGAATTCCTTGAGCACCTGGCAGAGGTCCTCCACCAGCTCGTAACCAATCACCCCTTTACTGTAAGCGTCCAGCCCCAGCTCCAGGCGGCTGCGCACATAATCTACCAGCCTGATTTTCCTGCCTGGACGGATTTCAAACACCTTCATGCTCACTTCATAGGAGCCGATATAAATTGCTGCAAATGTCGTAATTCTCATAGACCCACCTTCCTACTTGTTGTACCCGGCAGCTCACTGCGGGATTCCTGGTTCTTGTCCCAGCAAATAATTGATAAACTGCTGCGCCGTCCTCCCGGAACGCCCCCCATGGTTCAGTTCCCATTTATCCGCCTCCGCCAGGAGGCTTCCTTCCTCCATCTCAATACGGTTTGCCGCCGCAAGGTTTTTCACAATATTATGGTACTCCTTTTTATCCGGCGCGCCAAAATAAATTGTTACGCCAAACCTTGCCACCAACGATAACTTCTCCTGTACAGTATCATTGGTGTGCAGCTCATCATCGCGCTCCTGCTTGTCGCTGAATTTCTCACGTACCAGGTGCCTGCGGTTGGAGGTCGCGTAAATCAGCACATTATCCGGCTTCCTTTCAAGCCCTCCCTCAATGACTGCTTTCAGGTACTTATACTCTATCTCGAATTCCTCAAAAGACAAATCATCCATATATATGATAAATTTATAATTTCGGTTCTTAATTTGGGAAATTACAGAATTCAAATCCTGGAACTGATGCTTATACACCTCTATCATGCGCAGCCCTTCATCATAATACTGGTTGATAATGGCTTTGATGCTCGAAGACTTGCCGGTGCCGGCGTCCCCGAACAACAGGCAGTTATTGGCCTGCCTCCCCTGTACAAAAGCCTGCGTATTGGCAATCAGTTTCTGTTTGGCAAGCTCATACCCCACCAAATCGGAAAGATGCACATGGGCTATTTTAGAAATTGGCGCTATCCTTACTTCCTTCCCTTCATGTTCAATGCGGAACGCTTTGTGCAGCCCCAGCCTGCCTACGCCAAATTCCTGGTAAAACCCTGTAACTTTTTCCTGGAACTGCCCGGCCGTCCCCGCCTGCTCCAACTGGACGCTGAGGCTTAAAATGCGGTCGCGTATCCTATGGTTGAATATATTGCCGCCCTGCCCGCTGCGGCGGTAATCCTTGATTAAACCAAGCTCCGGCATTCCAAGGCCCTCGGCAAGCCTCCCAAAATCATACCCAAACATCTCTTTAAAAATTGCGAAATCATGCCTGGCCAACTCATTGATGCTGCCGTTAACACCGCCCCTCATCTCACATGCCATGCTGTAAGCGTTTTCATTATTTACCATCAGGTACGTCAAGTAATTATGCCATAAATTTCCTTCAAACCCATGGCTTGCCGACAGCTCAATGAGGTCATGGAAGCTCTCATAACATAACGCCTTTATATCTTCACAGTTATAATAGCTGCTGTCGTAATTCTCCATAATCCAAGCCATATTGCTAAAAATCTGCCCATGTTCCAGATTACGGTATAAGATCATGTTCGTCCCATTATCCATCTGTAATAACCTCGCTTTAATAATTTCCTAACACCTTTAGGTAAAGGGCCTCTTCCTGCAGCCCCAACAAGGCATTCTGCATGGCCCCATCGCCCAAATCCCCCTCCAGGTCCACAAAGAAGCGGTATTCAAAGCTCTTATCCTTAATCGGCCTCGACTCTATCTTAACCATATTAAGGTTATTAAACATAAAGTGTGAAAGCATACGGTACAAAGAACCGCTTTCATGCGCCGCCTCAAAACAAATGCTCACTTTGCCCGCTGCCGCAGTCCTGACTTTCTCCCCCCCCACAATGATAAACCGCGTGCTGTTCTCCTCACTGTAATTGATGTTGCTCTTTAAAATCTTCAACCCATACAATTGGGCCGTCACCTCGCTGGCAATCGCAGCGTGTTCTTTGTTCTGCTCCTCCAGCACCCGTTTCGCAGCAACGGCAGTATTGGGGGCTTTGACCCTGTCCCATTCGCTATGGGCATCCAGGAAATCAACGCTCTGCATCAAAGCCTGCGGATGGGAATAGACGGTGCGGATGTCGGAAATCTCCGCCTCCGGCAGCCCCAACAGGGCATGTTCAACCTTAATCGTCTGTTCTGCGACAATATAATTGTCATATTCCAGCATCAAATCAAAATTCTCCCCGACAATCCCCGCAGATGAGTTCTCGATTGGCAGAACCGCATAATCCGCCTCCCCCCTGCCGATTGCCTCCATGGCGTCCCGCCAGGTGTCTACATGGCGCCCTGTTACCTGATCCCCAAAATAGGCTTTCATCGCCTGCTGGCTGTATGCGCCCTCTGTCCCCTGGTATACAACCTGCTTCGTGCAAAAAGGCAGGCTTTCCACCCGTACAAAGCCAAACTCCTGCGTCCGCCCATGCTGCCTTAATAACTGGTACTGGCGTTTGCGGCTCATTGCCATAATCTGCTCAAACAACTCGCCTACGCCATAACGGTTCTCCTCTTTTGACTGCCCCATCACACGCTCTAACTTCTCAATCTCCCGCTGTTTATCCAACACCTGTTTCCCTACGGAAATCTTGTATTCTGCCACTTCCGAGGTAAGCTGCATACGCTCTTCATATAAGCTGACAATCTGGCTGTCTATCGCATCTATCTCCTCACGGATTTCCTTTAAATCTTTCATAGGGCACATCCTTTTCCTTTATATGGTATTTTTATAATATTTATCCGCCAATCCCAAAATCAGCCTGCCGCAAATGCTACATCGGCGGCATATATATATAGTTGCACTTTAACACATCAGAACGCATGCCATGCTTGTCAACGGCAATCAATGTGAGGATGTTATTTCCCTCCGGCATGGCTATGGGCTGCGTATACTGGGCGGATTGCTCCGTAGGCGTTGTGCCGTC
Source organism: uncultured Lachnospiraceae bacterium (assembly GCA_949879775.1). Taxonomy (GTDB): domain Bacteria; phylum Bacillota; class Clostridia; order Lachnospirales; family Lachnospiraceae; genus Petralouisia. The sequence goes on along the minus strand of CATLBW010000047.1, from coordinate 9,154 downwards.
CCAGGTATAATACACCCTGCATCCTTCTGGCGCTTTCACCACAATCTCCTGCGGCTGGCTAAAGCTGCCGCCGCCAGGCGACGCCCAGGGCTTACCGGGCTTGCACAGTTCCACGGTAAACGTGCCCTTGGCTTCATTGCCATAAAGCTCATAGCGGTTCTTAGCAATTGCGCGTATCTCCACAGTTTCCCCCTGCCCAATGATAATCGGGCCCTGATACTCCCTGCCTTGCCTGGGGTCTGTGCCATCCAATGTATAATAGACCCGGCTTCCTTCCTCCGCCGAAATCGGAACGGACAGCTCCTGCGTGTAAACCCCCTCTTCCATGCCAAAGACAGGATCAACCGGAAGGTACTCTGTAAACAGCCCGAAGATATCTTCATCCGCAGCCCCTTCACTGAGTTTTAAGATTGCCTCATAGTCCTTCTGCTTCGCATAAAGGCTTATCAGCTTTTGGTACGCTTCCTGGCAGTCGGGATGCTCCTTGCACACTTTTCCAAAAAGCTCAATCGCTTTGCGCTCCTCCCCACGCAGCGCATAAATGTCTGCCAGGAGGAGCTTCGCCTGAAGGTCATCCTCCTTAAGCTCTAACGCACGCGTCACATAGTTCTCTGCCGCCCTGTAATTCTTATCTTCCAGGCTGATGTTGGCCTGCCCCATCTGATAATCAAACGAATTCGCCCTGCTGTGGTTTACCATCAGCACAATTGCGGCTATGAGGACAACCAGCAAAACCATTGCCGCGACTGCAAACACCAGGCGTTTTTTTACCCTGCGCTTTTGCCTGCCTGCCTGGCCGTCTGCTTTTTGGCTTGCCGTTTTGCCTGCCTGGCCGTTTTGCCGGCTTGTTCGTCCCGCCTGCCCTTTGGCGCCCGTGGGCTGCCCTCCCTGCTTCTTTCTGGGAAGCGCCGTCTGGGCGGCCTCTTTGCGAATCTTATCTTCTCGCTCCTGTAACATATTTCGGAGGAAATCATCTTCCAGCAAATTGTAATCGGATACAATCTGTGCCTCTTTCCCACAAACAGAGCAGTAAATACATCCCACTTTCAGCTCTGCGCCACAATTTGCACATTTCATCCTTATCCCTCTTCTATACTCTGCACACAGTTATTCATCAGCATCGCGATCGTCATAGGGCCCACGCCTCCCGGAACCGGCGTGATGGCTGAAGCAATTGGCTCTACTTCCGTATACTTTACGTCGCCGCACAGTTTTTTATTCGCATCACGGTGGATTCCCACATCAATTACCACAGCCCCCTCTTTGACATACTCCGCGCCTATAAACTGCGGCCTGCCCATAGCGACAATCAGTATATCCGCCTGACGGCATATTTCCTGCAAATTCGAGGTCTTAGAGTGGGTAATAGTCACCGTGGCGTTTTCCCTGAGCATCAACAGCGCCATTGGTTTGCCCACAATATTGCTCCTGCCGATAATCACACAATGTTTCCCCGCAATCTCCACGCCGGAACGCTTCAAAAGCTGGATGATGCCTGCCGGCGTACAGGATAAAAACCCTGGCTCCCCGATCGTCATAGCTCCCACGCTCTGCGGATGGAAGCCGTCCACATCCTTCTTGGGGCTGATTGCGCGGATCACCGCATCCTCAGAGATATGCCCAGGCAATGGAAGCTGCACCAAAATCCCTTTCACCTGGCTTTTGCCATTCAATTCATCAATCAATGCCAGCAATTCCGCTTCCGTCGTCTCGTTTGGCAACTCATACGCCAGGGATTCAATGCCAATATAGGCACAGGCATTTTTCTTATTCCTTACATATACGCTGGAAGCCGGGTCTTCCCCCACCTGGATGACGGCAAGGGCCCCCGTCTTGCCCTGCTCCTTTAGCTTTGCCGCTTTCTCTTTTAACTCATCTTTTATTTGTTGTGAAATCATCTTTCCGTCAATAATCTTTGCCATGGATGCACTCCCTTTCTAAAACAGTTTCCATATCCCACTTAAAATAATCCAGTAATTGCCCCATCATCATCTACATCTATCCCATAAGCCGCCGGCGTCTTGCCCAGCCCAGGCATGGTCATAATCGCTCCCGTGACAGCCACCACAAACCCTGCGCCCGCAGACGCATAGACTTCACGCACATTGACTGTAAACCCACTGGGGCGCCCCAGCTTCGTCTGGTCATCCGACAGGGAATATTGCGTCTTTGCCATGCAAACAGGGAATTTCCCCATGCCAAGCTCCTCTATGCGCCTAAGCTCCCTGGCCGCCGCCGGGGAATAGCTGACGCCATCCGCACCATAAATTTCCTTTGCCACCGTCTCTATCTTCTGGGCCAACGGCATATCATCTGCATAAATGGGCTTGAAATCGCTCTGTTTGCGCTCTAATGTCTCAAGCACCTTCTCAGCCAGGGCAATGCCGCCCTCACCGCCTTTTTCCCATACCTCGGAAAGCGCAAACTCACATCCCCGCTCCTGGCAGAATTGCTTCACGAAATCCGTCTCCGCCTGCGTGTCCGTGGTAAAGGAATTCAGCGTGACGACGACAGGGACGCCATATTTCTGCAAATTTTCAATATGCTTCTCCAGATTTACAATCCCTCTTTTCAGGGCTTCTACATTCTCGCTGGAAAGCTCTGCCTTTTGCACGCCTCCGTTATATTTCAACGCGCGCACAGTCGCCACCAGGACGACGGCATCCGGCTTCAAGCCAGCCATACGGCATTTAATGTCAAAGAACTTCTCCGCGCCCAAATCTGCGCCGAAGCCCGCTTCCGTCACCACATAATCCGCCAGCTTCAATGCCGTCTTCGTTGCACGGACGCTGTTGCACCCATGCGCAATATTCGCAAACGGCCCCCCATGCACAATTGCAGGCGTATGCTCTAAGGTTTGGATCAAGTTTGGTTTTAACGCATCCTTCAAAAGCGCCGCCATTGCCCCTGTCGCTTGCAGGTCATCCGCCGTCACCGGTTTCCCTTCATAGTTATATGCCACAATCATCCTGCCCAGCCGCCGCTTTAAGTCCGCCATATCATCCGCCAAGCAAAGAACAGCCATAACTTCCGACGCCACGGTGATGACAAAATGGTCCTCCCGCACCATTCCGTCCATCTTACTTCCAAGGCCTACGACAATATTGCGCAGCACGCGGTCATTCATGTCCAGGCAGCGTTTCCAGACTACCTGCCTGGGATCAACCTGCAGTTCATTCCCCTGCTGGATATGGTTATCCAACAAAGCGGCAAGCAGGTTGTTGGCAGAAGTAATCGCATGGAAATCCCCGGTAAAATGCAGGTTCAGGTCTTCCATAGGGACTACCTGCGCATAGCCGCCTCCGGCCGCCCCGCCCTTGATGCCGAAACAAGGCCCTAAAGACGGCTCCCGCAAAGCAAGCGCGGCTTTTTTGCCCATCTTGCCAAACGCCTCTCCTAAGCCAACGCTGGTCGTAGTCTTCCCCTCCCCCGCCGGAGTGGGGTTGATAGCCGTCACCAGTATCAGCTTGCCATCCTGGTTGTCCTTAACTTTTTGCATCAGCCCATCGGAAAGCTTTGCCTTATACTTCCCATATAATTCCAAGTCTTCTTGTGCAATCCCAAGCTGCTCTGCCACTTCATAAATCGGAAGCATTGACGCTTCCTGTGCAATCTGAATATCTGTTTTCATATGCTGTCCTCCGTTTTTCATCCCTGCGGGGTATTTGATAGCTTTCTTTATGCCAAATCTTCAAATTCTGCCAGGGACATGAGTATTTTCCGCGGTTTTGTCCCTTCCTCAGGTCCCACAACGCCGGCTTCCTCCAACTGGTCCATAATCCTTGCCGCACGGTTGAAGCCAATCTTAAACATGCGCTGCAGCATCCCTATGGAGCCTTTCTCTTTCTCAATGACAAACCTGCCTGCTTCCATAAAATAGGCGTCGCGCTCATTGCCGCCGCTTGCGCCAGGGCCTCCTGCCGAAACGGACACATTATTCATCTTCTCTTCAATCTCAGTATTATAAACCACTGTGCTCTGTTTCTTTAAGAAATCCACAACGTCCTCCACCTCAGTGTCTGAGACGAACGGACCTTGCACCCTGAGAGGCTTTTGATACCCTTGCGGATAGAAGAGCATGTCGCCGTTTCCCAACAATTTCTCCGCCCCTACCATGTCCAAGATTGTCCTGGAATCTACGCCAGAGGACACCGAAAACGCAATCCTTGATGGCATGTTTGCTTTTATCAGCCCTGTGATGACGTCCACAGACGGGCGCTGGGTGGCAATAATCAGATGGATGCCTGCCGCCCTGGCAAGCTGCGCAAGCCGGCAAATCGCATCTTCCACATCACCCGGCGCTACCATCATGAGGTCTGCCAGCTCGTCCACAATAATCACAATCTGGGGCAGCTTCCCTGGCTTCGTCTCATCTTCCACATCACGGATCTTCTCAACCTTCTGGTTATACCCCTTGAGGTCGCGCACCTGGTATTCTGCAAACTTCTGATAACGGTCTGTCATTTCCGCAACTGCCCAATGAAGCGCCCCGGCAGCCTTCTTGGGGTCTGTGACTACGGGGATGAATAAATGCGGGATGCCATTATACACACTCAGCTCCACAACCTTAGGGTCTATTAAAATTAATTTTACATCTTCCGGGTTCGCCTTATACAAGATACTCATGATAATCGTGTTGATGCACACAGATTTTCCCGAACCGGTTGCCCCGGCAATCAAAAGATGCGGCATTTTGGCTATGTCAGCCACAACCACCTGCCCGCCTATATCCTTGCCAACGGTAAAACAGATGCTGGACTTGTGGTTAATAAACGCTGCGTCCTCCACCAATTCTCGAAAGCGTACCATAACCTTCTTCTTGTTCGGCACCTCGATGCCTACCGCCGCTTTTCCTGGAATCGGCGCCTCAATACGGATATCCGCCGCTGCCAGGTTTAACTTGATGTCATCCGCAAGATTAACAATCTTGCTGACCTTCACACCCAGCTCTGGCTGCAATTCATAGCGCGTTACGCTGGGGCCGCAGCTTACGTTGGTAATCGTCACATTCACGCCAAAATTCTTCAATATCTGCTGCAGTTGTATCGCCGTCGCATGTAAATGCTGCTTGTTATCGCCCTGCTTGGCGTCTCCTTGCTTGAGGAGGGAAATGGGCGGAAATGCGTAATCCGTCCCCAAGGCGGGAACCTGCCCCTGCCATCCCAGCGGCTTTCCATCCTCCCCGAAAAGCTCCTGCTTTTCTTCTGGCTGCCCAGGCTTTGGCTTATCCAAAACCGCTGCCTCCATTTCCCGCTGCCCGGGCTTTGGCTTATCCAAAACCGCTGCCTCCATTTCCCGCTGTGAAAGGCTTGGCGCACCCAAAACTTCCGCCCTGGCTTCCTGCCCATCCGCCCTTATGCCCATGTAGGCGTCCTCTTCCATCCGTAAAGCCTTGGCGGCGTCCGCTAAGGCATCTTCTGCTTCTTGCAGCTCTTCTTCCAGCTCTATGCGCTGCATGTCCTCACTGGATTCTGAATAGGAACCCTGGCTCCCCTTAGGTTTTCTATGTACTTTTTCCACCACCAAAGGTTCCGCAAAAATATCCTGCAGCTCCCCATCCGCCTGTGGGCACGCCTGCTTCCCCGGCTGTTTCCGCGGGTGCGCAGCCTCTCCTTTTGCAGGCAGCTTCAGTTCGCTTATATTGTCAGAACGTTTCCCCTGCATTGGATAGATTTTTGTATCCAACGCCACGCCCTCCACTTTCTTATCCATGCGGCGCTGGCTGCGCTCCCATTCCTTTTGTCCTTGTTCCCTTCTTTGGAGCTTTTGCTCCCTCTTAAGAAGCTTCTTTTCCTTCTTACGGTCCTTACGCTCCCCCTTCTTGCGCACCGCGTCTTCCTTCGCCGTGTCATAGACCTTGCGGCCGCCTTTCCTGAGCCCTCCCAGGAAAGAACGCTCCGTCAGCAGCACCAGGGAAATAATCAATACGATAACATCCAGCACATACGCGCCAGCCTTCCCAATTAAGGGGCACAACAGGCAGGATAAAATCCCTCCCAGCGCGCCGCCGCCGTTTTTGTGCTCCACAGCATATTGAAAGGAGTCCTTGACTGAATACCCGCTGCCGCCTCCTACCACCAATTCTACAAACAAGCAGAGAAAAGATACAAACAAGGCCCCGGCAACCAGCTTAATCATTGCTACCCCATTATCACGGTTGGAAACGAAGAATGCCGCTCCCACAAAAAAACAAACCGGGGCAAGATAAGACATCATCCCAAATAAGCCAAAGCTGAGGGAGCTTATCCTTTCACCTAAGAAACCGCCAATGCCAAAATGGCTGATAAACCATATGATGCATACCGCAAGGATCAGCAGCAGGGTCACCTCACTCCCAAAAGATGCCTCTGCCTCTTTTTTGTTATTCGTATTCTTAGGCTTTGCTGCCATGACACTTCCTCCTACACTTCTGGTCTTTCCTCTGGTGCTTTACTTTGCCGCACCAATCATACTGTCTATAGTTTAGCACAATTAGCAGAAAATGTCATTACAACTTTCCAAGGTTCTTAGTTTTCGTTACTTTGCTTATCTTCCTCAATCATCTGATGAAGTTTTTTCATCGCTTCGTCAATGCCGCCTACCTCGTTGATAATCCCCTCCTCCACAGCCTGGCGACCTACGAGGATTGTCCCCAAATCCTTGGTAAGCATGCTGGTATTCATCATCATCTGCTCTAGCCGCTCCTGGGAGGCAAAGCAATGGTGCGCCACAAACCCGGTAATCCGGTCCTGCATCTGCTGAAAATAGTCATACGTCTGCGGCGCCCCAATCACCAACCCATTCAGCCGCACTGGATGGATAACCATCGTCCCGGTGGGTACAATGTAAGAGTAATCCGTAGACACCGCCAGGGGGACGCCAATGGAATGGCTGCCTCCAAGCACAAGCGACACGGTCGGCTTGCTCAGCGACGAAATCATTTCCGCAATCGCCAGGCCTGATTCCACATCACCGCCAACGGTGTTTAACAGGAGCATCACGCCGTCCACCTTTTTATCATCCTCAATTGATGCCAGCTTAGGCAGGACATGCTCATATTTTGTTGTCTTGGCATTGGGGGACAAGGTTTCATGCCCTTCAATTTCCCCTATAATGGACATGAGGTAGATTTTATGCCCTTCTTCCTGTTCCAGCGTCAATTGGCCCATATCCTTAATCTGTTCATTTTCATTCTTTTCCGTCTCCTGCTGCTTTAATTTATCTCCCATAAGAAAATTCCTCCGTTTCTGCACATAATCCCTGTTTTCTCTGCTTTTACAGACTTGCCCAGGTTTCTTTTAGTATGAAAGACTTCCCATGATTTTATGCAAGGACTAAAAAATCTCTGCGCTTTCACAGATTGATACAGCAAGGCTTTCCTTATCCTCCTTATAAGTCCAAAAAAAGAAAGTGGCCCGCAACCGGAAACCACTTTCAATGATTGTTTTTCTTTGATTCATACAAAAAATTTTTTTGTCTCAAGATAATTTGCGTATACTTGAATATCAGGATAAATTTCCGGCCACCGTTCCCCTGCATAGATCAATTCCCTGGCAATCCTCACCGGGTCGCATAAACGGATATGGCAAAGGCAACCCTTCTGTGATTCAAGGGCAATCACATCCATTTTTGTCCCCGCAAATTGTTTCGCTTTGCCTGTCCTGCAATAATTGGGGAAAATCGTAAATGTCCCCCTCTGCGCCCTTATCCGTTCACTGTGGTATGGCTGTATGGATGCAAGCGGCGGGAGCAATCCCTTACCCAAATCCGCTTCCACCGGCAGCGCGTCCGCATAATACCTAACAAGCAAGTAAAAGAAGGGGTTAAATTCCCGGCTCTCAATCATATTCCCCAGATGCTCCGCATTATAATGGCAATACTCGTCCAACACACATACGCTGACAATGCCGTTTATCGCAACGTCAAGGGTCTTAGCGCTGTCAAAATTAAAATAAATGTTTTTATGGGCTTTTAATTCCTTTTGTATCCCCTCTTTTATTTGCTCCCTTTTATTCCCATCCGGAAATAATTTCAAAAGTGCTTTTTCAATATAGGAATGGTTCCCGTCTTCAGCAAAAAAATCATATACAAGCTCATTCATCCTGTATGGGTCCACAACCCATATCCCTGGGGTAATGGTGCAGCGTTTTGTCTGATTGTCCAGGGTATCCTTCGTGTCTATAAATGGCTCAAGCGCAAAGTTCATTGCAGTCTCCAATGATTCACTCCAATCCATAAACCGCGTTTTCCCAAAATGGTGCTGCAACACCTCCTGCCATTCCACCCTGTTTTTAGGGGCAGACTGCATGAGGTGATTGACCCTGGCTGCAAAATTCTGATGCCTATACTCCTCCGCCAAAGAATATGTACTGTAAAGTTTCGCCTCATTCTCCTTGTTTTCCCGTTCCCTGTAAAGAGATGGGAGCAACTGGTAATCCTCGCTTTCCTGCCCCCTGAACCAAAGCGGCCTGCCAAAAGACTCACCCGCCCTCTGGAAAACGTTCTGCCCAATCCCCTCCAATATTCGATAAACATCAGATACAGAATAGGCGTTATAAGAGTAAATGCCCGTACCTGGCTCTTCGGACTTATAGCAGTCCTTTAAAGAATTAACCATTTGTGTCTCCATTTACATCCCCCTCTTTCCGGTAATATTCATCTATCACCTCAAACCATTGGTTTATCTTCAAATTAACACCCCCATCTTCACCGACAACAACATTTTTCTTTATATTATTATACGCATCCCTGTATTCACAATAATTGTCAAAAATAAAATTACATTGCGTGATAAACCCTTTGGCATACATCGTATAATACCATTCAAATTTGTCGTCAACACCTTGTGGGCAATCCATATTATAAAAACGGCTGATTTCCTTTACACATGGGTTGCTCCTTACGGCTTTTATCCCCCTTCCCTCCTTCATAAGCCCTTCAATGCATTGGAAATAACCGCCAAACATATCATGGGGAATATTGGGCAATATATCCTCATCCGCAAACAATTTCATGATATTATGCACTTGGAACAAATATGTTTTGGCGACCGCTAATCTATCTCTTTTTGCTGCATCTTCCAAAACTTTCCCTTCATATTTTTCTTCAATATTTTTCAGCAGGTCGCCTATAATCTCATCGCGCCACCTGCAAAGCGTTTCTTTAAAATCCTTAC
>CATLBW010000046.1 GCA_949879775.1 uncultured Lachnospiraceae bacterium | reverse complement strand
GGATCAGACGCCTTTTGAGGGAGACCCACGCTATATTTTAAAAAGGGTTATTGCCAGGGCGGCAAAGCTTGGCTACCAGTTAGACGTGGGGCCGGAATGCGAGTTCTTCCTTTTCCACACGGATGAGGATGGGGCGCCCACCACAATTTCCCATGAGAGGGCGGGCTTTTTCGACTTAGGGCCGATGGACTTAGGGGAAAATGCGAGGCGCGATATAGCGCTGACGTTAGAGGATATGGGGTTTGTGATTGAGTCGTCCCACCACGAGGCGGCTCCCGCGCAGCACCGCATTGATTTCCGTTATGACGAGGCGCTGAAGACGGCGGATAACATTATGACCTTTAAGCTGGCGGTAAAGACAATCGCCAAACGATTCGGCCTGTTTGCAAGCTTCATGCCCAAGCCGAAATATGGAATCAATGGTTCCGGGATGCACCTCAATATCTCCTTGGCAAAGGACGGCAGGAACATCTTTGCAGATGCAAAAGATACGCGCGGGCTTAGCAAGGAGGCGTATTACTTTATCGGCGGCCTGATGGAGCACATGCGCGGCATGACGGCGGTGACGAACCCGCTGGTGAATTCTTACAAGCGCCTTGTGCCGGGGTTTGAGGCTCCGATCCATATGACCTGGTCGGAGAGCCACAGAAGGCCCTTAATCCGCATTCCCGTGGAGCGGGGCGAATCCACGAGGATTGAGCTGCGCAGCCCCGACCCTGCCGCCAATCCGTACCTTGCCTTTGCCGTATGCATTTCGGCAGGGCTTGACGGCATTGAGCGTAAGGTTATGCCGCCAGAGCCTGTCGGCGCCAGCGTTATGGATATGGCGCAGAGTGAGCGGGACGCCCTTGGGATTGCAGCTTTGCCGGCCAACTTAAATGAGGCGGTGGGCGAGCTTGAGAAGGATTCCCTGCTCTGCCATGTGCTGGGAGAGCATATTTCCAAGAAATATGTGGAGGAAAAGCGCGCGGAGTGGGAAGACTACCGCAAGCAGGTGACAGATTGGGAAATTGACAATTATCTATACAAAATATAGCTCCATGGAGGATGTGTTTTGAACAATATAATTGTCGCATTTCCGAAAATGGAAAATGCTAAAAGCATAAAAAGCATATTAATTAAAAATGGTTTCCGCGTAAACGCCTTATGCACCTCGGGCGCGCAGGCGCTGCAGCATGCCGATATGTTGGAGGAGGGGATTGTCGTGTGTGCGGGGCGGCTGCAGGATATGATGTACATACAGCTTCGGGAGTATCTGCCGCCGCAATTTAAAATGCTTGTGGTGGCGTCGCCAAACCTGTGGGAAGAGAGGGAGGCGGAAGGTGTTGTCTGCCTGAAAATGCCCTTGAAAGTGCACGAGCTTGTGAGCACGTTGGAGATGATGGCGCACTCTTTGGTACGCGGGCGCACGAAGAAACCACACCCGCCTATGCGCAGTGAGGAAGAGAAGCAGATGATACAAAAAGCCAAAGAAGTCTTGATGGCGCGCAACAATATGACGGAAGGGGAGGCTTACCGCTATATACAAAAAAGCAGCATGGACAGCGCGACAGGGCTTACTGAGACAGCGCAGATGATCCTAAGCATGATGGGCTGACGCGTGGGTACACGGGGCAATTGCCTACAAGACGCACAATAGAAAGGAGCGTTATATGAAATTTACAAAAATGCATGGGGCAGGCAACGATTACGTATATGTCAATTGTTTGGAAGAGGAAGTCCCCAATCCGGCGGAAGCGTCCAAATTTGTCAGTGACAGGCATTTTGGCATCGGAGCCGATGGGCTGGTGCTGATAAAGCCGTCAAAACGCGCCGACTTTGAGATGGCGATGTATAATGCGGACGGTTCCCAGGGAGAGATGTGCGGCAACGCCATCCGCTGTGTGGGGAAATATGTCTATGACCGCGGCATGACAAATAAGGCCCAGCTCAGCATAGACACGCTTGCCGGGATGAAATATTTAGAGCTTTCCATCGAAAACGGCAAGGTATCCCGGGTTAAAGTCAATATGGGCGCGCCCTGCCTTGAGGCGGCGAAGGTCCCGGTTGAAGCGGACACAGAGCAGGTTATCAGCGAGCCGATTGAAGTGGGGGGCAAGACGTATGAGATGACGGCGGTGTCCATGGGCAATCCCCACTGCGTTGTTTTCCTTGAGGAAGACGTACGCGAACTTAACCTTGAGGCGATTGGACCTGCCTTTGAGAGCCACCCGCGGTTCCCCCAGAGGACGAACACAGAATTTGTCAATGTGGTTGACGCGTCCACATTGCGTATGCGTGTGTGGGAGCGCGGCAGCGGGGAGACGCTTGCCTGTGGGACTGGTTCCTGCGCAACGGCGGTCGCCGCCATTTTAAATGGAAAGACAGGGGCTGAGGTTACCGTAAAGCTTCTGGGCGGCGAGCTTGAAATTGCCTGGGAGGGCGGTGATGCGCCCGTATACATGACGGGCCCCGCCGTGGCTGTCTTTGACGGTGAAATTGAGCTGCCCAGGGAAATACAGTAAAAGGAGGAAGGCAAATGCGAAGCATTTTAAAGGATGCCTTCCGACGAAATGGCAGGTGTCGCGAAGCGGCGCGTGCCGATACCGCAGTAAAAGGAGGAAGGCAAATGCGAAGCATTTTAAAGGATGCCTTCCGACGAAATGGCAGGTGTCGCGAAGCGGCGCGTGCCGATACCGCGGTAAAAGGGTAAGGCCCTAATAGGAAAAAGTTTGAAGTGGAAAAAGGAGGGTATTATGTTTCAGATTAACGAGAATTACCAAAAGCTGCCAGGAAGTTATTTGTTCAGCACGATAGGCAAAAAGGTGGCGGCATTTACGGAGGCGAACCCAGGCAAAGACGTTATCCGTCTGGGAATTGGGGATGTGACGCAGCCGCTTGCCCCAGCAATCATTGAAGCGATGCATAAGGCAGTGGATGAGATGGCAAATGCTGAGACATTCCACGGCTATGCCCCGGATTTGGGCTATGGGTTCCTGCGCAATGCGATTGTCGAGCATGATTATAAATCCAGGGGCTGCGATATTTCCGCGGATGAAGTATTTGTCTCTGATGGGGCGAAGAGCGATTCCGCCAATATCCAGGAAATCTTCGGACCAAGAAACCGTATCGCGGTCTGTGACCCGGTCTACCCGGTCTATGTGGATTCCAATGTAATGTCCGGCAGGACAGGCGTGTACGACGCTAAGTCTGAGACTTGGAGCGACGTGATCTATATGCCCTGTACGATGGACAATCAGTTTGTGCCGGAATTCCCCAAGGAGACGCCGGATATGATTTACCTGTGCCTGCCCAACAACCCTACGGGGACCACGATTACGAAAGCGCAGTTGCAGGAATGGGTCAACTATGCCAACAAAGCCGGCGCTGTGATTATCTATGACGGCGCCTACGAGGCATACATATCGGAGGAGGATGTGGCGCATTCCATTTATGAGTGCGAGGGTGCAAAAACCTGCGCGATCGAGCTTAAGAGCTTTTCTAAAAATGCAGGCTTTACCGGCGTGCGCCTGGGCTACGCCGTTGTCCCCAAGGAGCTGAAATGTGGGGACGTCTCCTTAAACGCGATGTGGGCGCGCCGCCATGGGACGAAATTTAACGGCGCCCCATACATCGTGCAGCGTGCCGGGGAGGCGACTTACAGCCCCGAGGGCAAAGCGCAGCTCAAAGAACAGGTCGCTTATTATATGAAGAATGCCTCTACGATTAAGAAGGGCTTGCAGGATGCAGGCTATACGGTATTTGGCGGCGTCAATGCGCCTTATATTTGGCTTAAGACGCCAGGTAAGATGACTTCCTGGGAGTTCTTTGATTATCTTTTGGATAAGGCCAATGTCGTGGGCACGCCAGGTTCCGGCTTTGGGCCCAGCGGGGAAGGCTATTTCAGGCTGACCGCGTTTGGCACTTATGAGAATACGCTTGCCGCATTGGAGCGGATTCAAAAATTATAGGGAGCGCTGGGACGTATGGGTTTCCTGGTATCGTATATATAGATTAGGAAGGGTTTCTAAGCCAGGGGTGGCAAATTGCAAAATTCTGCCCCTGGTTTTTTGTGTGTTTTTACTGAAATTGCATTTTTAGATGAAAAATTTAGTAAAATGCTTGAAAAATTTACTAAAAAATTTATAATATAATTAATAGTTGCAAGGTGGGACAATCCGAGCTTTTCTAAGCCGCCAGGGGTGCTAAAAGGAGCTGCCGCATGAAGTAAAATAAGTTCTCATAGTACTCAAATCCCGTGCCAGGTAAACGATGGATCAGGCATGGGAGGACGGCATATCAGGGAAGCGAGGCATGGAAGGGAACGCCCTGCACTAAAAATAAAAAAAGGAGAGAGAAAGATGAGAGGCTTGAAAAAAGGTATCAGCGCAGTCCTTACAGCAGCCCTCGTCCTCACTGCATTGCCAACGAACGGATTTGGGCAGGTTAAGGCAGCAGGCAATGCCAGGGACGTGGCCGTGGATGCGACAGTAAAAGCGCTCCCTGACGAAGCGTCTCCATTCAATGACACGGATGGCGATGGGTTAGGCGAGTTTGAGGGATGGGGGACCTCCCTCTGTTGGTGGGCGAACCGCTTAGGTTACGACGCTACCATGACACAGAAAGCGGCAACGGCTTTCTATGACAAAGAGGCCGGGCTTGGCCTGAACATCGGCCGCTACAATGTGGGTGGCGGCGACTATACGGGAGACGCACCGGTGGTAGAGGTGCCGGTTAACCCCCAGGCGCAGATTTTTGGCGTGCAGAAACAGGAGGGCGTATTGGATTATGCCGGTTCAAACATGAGTGTTAGTACAGAGAGCCGGTTTGCAAATGCTACATACGCCTTTTCGGATGCAGACTTTGGCTTTACTAAAGGACAGCCTGTAGGCAATTTTGAGTATGTGGGTTGGATCAAACAGCTAGACGGCGATGTTGGAAGCGGCGATAACCTTCATTATACCGTCAATGCACAGACAGCAGGGAATTATACCGTAAAGCTCCTTAGCTGGCATAACGAGAAATTAGACAGGGACATTGCCATCCGTGTCAATGGCGAGACGGAGCACGTGGTTTCGGCGGATGAGCTGAAAGAAGGCAAGATTGCAGCGGCAAGCAGCAAAGGACTGTTTTTGGCGACGATCCGCAATGTCGCATTGAAGGCAGGTGCCAATACCATAGAGGTGGCTGGCAAGAATGACTGGACGCTGGATTTCGTGAAAATGCTGGTAGTGGAGAGCGGCAAGGAGGGCGTTCTGCCGGAGACAGACCCGTTCCTGCACCCGGCGCATATCAAGCGCTCCGATTCCGATATGCCGGGCTACTGGAAAGATGTGACAAAGATTCAGATAACAGAAGAGAAGCCTTTAACATGGTGGCAGCAGAACTTTACCAGGGTGGACGAAGAGTGCGGCTACGCATGGAATTATGACTGGGACAAAGACGCCAACCAGAGGAATATCTTAGTTGCGGCAAAGGCTGCGAGCGGTGATGAGTTCATTGCCGAGGCGTTCTCCAATTCCCCGCCTTATTTCATGACGAACAGCGGCTGTACCTCTGGCGCCACGGACGCCAGCAAGGATAACCTGCGCAAGGATTCGTACAACGCGTTTGCGGCATATATGGCTGATGTGGTTGAGCATTATGCAAAGGAAGGCATTGTGGACTTTACAAGCGCGACGCCGATGAATGAGCCTTATACGAATTACTGGGGCGCCAACAGCGCCAAGCAGGAAGGATGCCACTTTGACCAGGGCGATTCCGAATCGAATATCATTGTTGCCTTCAAGAAAGAGCTGGAGAAGAAAGCGGCAGCGGCAACGGATGAGAAGGTGAAAAACACCCTGAGCAGCATTATCCTTTCCGGTACGGATGAGACCAGCATCGATACGGCGATTGATTCATATAACAAGCTGTCAAGTGCGGCAAAGAAAGCGATTGCACGTATTGACACGCATACATACAGCGGCTCTAAGCGTGCGGAGTTGTCAGCGTTGGCCAAGCAGGAGAACAAGAACCTGTGGATGTCTGAGATTGACGGCGCAAGCAGGGCTGGCACAAACGCTGGCGAGATGGCTGCCGGGCTGGGGTTTGCACAGAGGATTCTTACGGACATTAATGGGCTGAAGTGCTCCGCATGGATTATGTGGAACGCCGTTGACCTCAATGTGGACGCCAACAACGAATTTGACGCTGACTCCATTGAAGACTTGAGGAACATGACAAATGACAGCGGCGAAATCATGTTTGACCCGGAGAATAAAGGCTGGTGGGGAATCGCAATCGGCGACCACAACAACAAAGAGCTTGTCCTCACAAGGAAGTATTATGCATATGGGCAGTTTTCCAGGTATATCCGCCCGGGCTATACGATTATGGGCACCAGCGACCCGTCCAATACCCTGATTGCCTATGATAAGGCTGGCAAAAAGGCCGTTGTCGTGGCTGTCAATACGGCGGGAACAGACAAGACCTGGAAATTTGACTTAAGCAGGTTTGAGGCAATGGGGACAAAGATTACGGCAAACCGTACCAGCGGCGCTACAGAGGGCGGCGAGGACTGGGCGGATGTGTCGTCAACCGTAGAGGCCGCTGCCGATACGGCGAACAGGACGTTTACCGCTAAGTTAAAAGCCAATTCCATCACCACATTCGTGGTAGAGGGCGTGGAGTTTGATAAGGAGAAAGACGACGAGCGCGCAAAGAGGGCAAAGGCTTTAAAGGAAATGCAGACGGAAGTGATGAACGAGCTTGATATGGGCAGCCTGGACCTTGACAGCCTGAATATCCCGCTGACAGCCAACATGGTAAGCGGAAGCGCTCCGTGGAACAATGGGACGGTAAATACGGTTGATAAGGTAGTGGACGGTGATTTCCGCACGTTCTTTGACGGCGTGTCAGAAGGTTATGTGCAGGTTGACCTGGGCGAAGCCAAAGCGATTGCGGCTTACGGCTATGCGCCGCGCTACGATGGCAAGGACAGCCAGTATCTGGGCAGATGCGTGGGCGCCTCCCTCTATGGTTCCAATGACGGGGATAGCTGGGATTTGCTGCACACGATTACCAAGACGCCGGATGCGGACAAGATTACCTGCGCATACATGAACGAGTTTAGCTCAGCAGAATATATGGGCAAGGCATACCGTTATTACAAATATGCCGTGGGCGCTTCTGGCAACTGTAATATCTCAGAGTTCAGGCTTTATGAGAAGCCGGCGAACCTTCAGGTTCCGGAACTGCCCAATACGTTAGAGAAATGGGTCGCTTATTGCGAAGGGAAGACAAAGGACCATACATATTCCCCGGAAAAACAGGCGGCTTATGACGCGGCCTTAAAGGCAGCAAAAGCATTAAGCTCCTCCCAGGACCAGGGGGCAAGGGAAGATGCGCAGTACGCATTGTTCTATGCTTACCTGGACTTAAAGGAAATCTTTGAGTACACGACGTTCTCCGGCGTGGATGGGGATGCAATCTTTGATGACAGCGGTGAGCTGATCCAGGCGCATGGCGGTCAGGTACAGAAAATAAAATATGATTATGACTTTAATGGGAATGATACGATAGACGACGACGAGCATGAGTTTTGGTACTGGATTGGCGAGGATAAGACGTATGATTACCGTCCGTGCCCGGGCGTCCATGTTTATATCTCCAAAGACCTGCTTAACTGGCGGGATATGGGATGTGTGCTTCGGACGGTCGATAATTGGGAGACATTTACGACAGATAAGTATTTCACAGATCTCTATGGTGATTTGACGGAAGAACAGAAAAAAGCGGCTTATGCCGACATCTGGACGGATGATGGCGCCACGAATTCCGGATGCGTCATTGAGCGCCCGAAGATGATTTACAATGACAAGACCAAGCAGTATGTGATTTGGTTCCATGCAGACGGGCAGACGCCAGACAGCAGCGGCGGTAACTATGCTAAGGCTAAGGCGGGCGTGGCAGTGTCAAGCAGCCCATTTGGACCGTTTAAGATGCAGGGTTCCTATCTGCTCAATTATGTCGACGGCCTGAACCAGGGCTTTGCGGATGGGCACGGCAATGTGCGCGACATGAATGTGTTCAAGGATGACGACGGGACAGGGTATGTTATCTATTCCTCCGACGGAAATGCTAATATGTACATTGCGAAAATGAACGATTCCTATACCAATATTGCTAAGACAAATGACGAAGGCGCCGTCCAGGGCGTGGACTTCTCCGTCATCTTTGTAGGAAGCTCCAGGGAAGCTCCGGCAATGTTTAAGTATAACAACAAATATTACCTGATTACCTCCGGCTGTTCCGGCTGGTCGCCCAATGCGGCCCAGTACGCGATGGCAGATACACCGTTAGGTCCCTGGAAGGTGATGGGAGATCCCTGTACGGGCGAAAATGCCGACCGGACGTTCTTTACGCAGAGCACTTGCGTCTTCCCGGTAGACGCCGAAAAAGGGCAGTTTATCTATATGGGCGACCGTTGGTATAACCCAGAAATCTCTGTTGGGCCTGGGGCAGGAGGAAGCCTGCGCAATTCCAGGTATGTATGGCTTCCGGTGGAATTTAACACGCAGGGCGAGATTACGCTCAGACGTCACAGCGATTGGGACCTTAGTGTATATGACGGCATCGAGCCTTATGAATTAGTGACAAAACTGCCAACAACGGCAAAATCTGCGGCGGCATTGAAATCGGAGCTTCCGAAGTCCGTGAAGATAAAGCTTGCCTCTGAGAGCGCTGAGACGACGGCCCAGGTAGCATGGGATGAGAAATCAATGCCAACAGAGCGTACGCTTGGTGAAGTGACGGTGTCTGGGACGATGACATATCAAAAAGGCGGGAAAGGCTATACGCGCACAATTACCCATAAGGTAAGCTTGCTGGATGATAAGCTGATCTATTTCTTTGACTGTGCAGCGGATGAATCCGCATACCATAGCCTGCTGAGCAAGGAATTGGGAGATAAGCTGCGCAACCAGGAGCCGGACCGTTCTTACACCGTGGAGAACCTTGCCGGGTTTGCCGGGGAAAATGGCGGCGAAGGCATTGGCAGCGGTGAAACGCAGTACGACGTCGGCGTGAAGTCTGACGGTAACGATATGTGGCTGCAAGGCTACTGGGCAACGAAAGGCAGCACTATTGATTATGCATTTGTCTTAGAAGCAGGGAAATATACCGTGGCTACCGGCTACCATGAGTGGTGGAGCGGCGACAGGAAGACGAAGATTAATGTGGTATCAAACGGCAAGACGCTCGTATCTTCGGATGAGTTTGCCGTAGCAGGCAACAAAGCCCTGCAAAAGAACGTGGAATTTACGTTGACGGAGAATGCCAAAGTTACAGTAAGCATTTCTGGAAATGGCTCAGACCCGATTTTAAGCTGGATTGCATTGTTCCAGGATCAAAAGACAGGCGAATTTGGCAGCACGGATACTGAGGAGCTGAAAGCCCTGATTGCAACTGCCGAGGGCAAGGAGAAAGGCAATTACACAGATGCAAGCTGGGAGAAATTCCAGAAAGCATTGAAGAATGCGAAGGACGTACAGAAATATGTGCTTTCAACGCAAAAGGACGTCGAGGCGGCTACGGCAGAGCTGAAAGACGCTATGGGCGCGCTGCAAACCGCGCAAGAGTATCTTAAGGCGTCCATTGACCAGATTGCCATTTCCGAGTCAAACGCAGCCAACTACGAGAAGGACGCTATGTGGGATTATTACCAGGAGGTCCTGGCAAATGCGCAGAAGCTTCTGACGAAGGAAGGGCTGACGGAGGCGGAGGCAGACGCGGCGCTGAAAGAGATGCGTGAGACGATTGATTTGCTGACGCCGGCGAAGCCGGAGGTAAATCCGCCCAAGCCGCCAGTGGCAGAGAAGAAGAACCAGACCATTTCCGTTAAGAGCAAAGTGACGAAAGCGTACGGAGACAGGGCATTTAGCCTGGGCGCAAAGGTTAAGGTGGGCAATGGCAAGTTATCTTACAAGAGCTCCAATAAGAAAATAGCCGTCTGCAGCACAAGCGGCAAGGTCACCATTAAGGGGGTTGGCGTCTGCACGATTACGGTGACGGCGTCAGAGACAACAACCTATAAGGCAAAGAGCACGAAAGTGACTTTGACGGTGAATCCTAAGAAAGAAACGGTTAAGGCTTTGAAGCCGGGCAAAAAGACCTTGAAAGTGACCTGGAGCAAGGACACGAAAGCGAGCGGGTATGAGGTCCAGTGCTGCCTGAAGAAAAACTTCAAATCCGGCGTTAAGAAAGCAACCATTAAGAAAGCAAAGACGACTTCCACAACCTTTAAGAAGCTGAAACAGGGCAAGAAGTATTACGTGCGCGTCCGTGCATATAAGACGGTAAAAGTCAATGGCAAGTCCAAGAAGCTTACCGGCGCATGGAGCAAAGTAAAGCTCAGCAAGAAGGTTAAGTAATCTGGCAATTATTTCATGCAAGATATTATAGAAGGAATAAGCAGCCTGCGCAGGCGTAAAAAGGGATCATGTATGGCCTGCGCAGGCATACATGTAAAATAATGGAGGAAGATATGGGTAAAAAGAATTGGAAATCCGGTATCTCCCTGTTTCTGGCAACGGCTCTTGCCGTGACTGGCTTTGGCGTGGCAAGCCCGCTTGAGGCAGAGGCGGCACAGGACAACGCCGTAACAATGTCAGAAGGGGATATAGCTCTTTTAGCAGATGAAGCCGCAGGGGATAACAGCGTTTATTATATTGACGCGGCAAATGGAAACGATAACAACGACGGTAAATCACAGGAAAAGGCATGGAAATCATTTCGCAAGGTTTCCGAGCTGCGCCTTGGGGCAGGCGGCAAAGTGCTCCTGAAAGCCGGATGTACCTGGAATGACCAGAAGCTGATGATTAAAGACGCCAAAGGCTCGAAGGAGAACCCGGTTGTCCTTGGCAAATATGGGGAAGGCAAGAACCCTGTCATCAACGGCAACGGAAGCAACTGGCTGGACAATATGGACAGAAGTTCCCTAAAGAAAGAGGATGTTGCCGCAGTACATATCCAGAACTCAGAGTACATCACAATTGAAAACCTGGAAGTGACGAACTGGGAGAGTGATAAAGCAGATTTGGAAGGAAGGCTTGGCAAGACCAATTCCAACAGCAACAGCCCGGGACGTCAGATCCTGTTTGACCAGAGTAAATATATGCTGACCGGAATCCTCGTGGAAAACCATGATGCTGGCGAGCTTTCCGGAGTTACGATCCGCAATAACTTTGTCCATGACGTGAATGGATATATGTCGACCAACGGTTCCGAAGGACATAAAAAAGGCTCGGGCGGCATTATGGTCCTTGTAACCGGAGGGCAGACGGAATCTTATTTTAAGGATTTGGAGATCCTTTCCAATGAAGTGAATAAAGTCTGCCATGAAGCCATCTATATGGAAAGCTGCTGGGCAGCGCGTGTCCTGGTTGGCGGCGCAGGCAGCCAGCAGGCAGGAAGCAAGCCGTGGGTTGGATGGCCGAATGTCCATGTGCAGGACAATTATGTGCATGATGTTGCCGGGGACGGTATTGTCTTAATCAATGCGGACGGCGGCGTGGCAGAAAACAACCTGGTAGTAAAAGCTGCCAGCGAGGACTGGTATTATTCCAGGAACCCGGCACATGCGGCTATCTGGGCATGGGACAGCAATAATGTCACATTCCAGAATAACGAAGCGGCCTATACGGAGAGCACACAGGACGGCATGGCATTCGACTCCGATTACGGCAACCAGAACATCTTGTTCCAGTACAATTACAGCCATGATAATAAGGGCGGTTTCTGGATGGCATGCCCGGGCCCGTATTATTCCATCAATTCGGTTGTCCGCTACAATGTCAGCGTCAATGACGGCAGGTATGACGGCTCCCGCGTCCTCTGGGTTGGCGAGTCCGGAAGCATCGGCCATCAGGTCTACAACAATACGATGTATTGGGATAATAGCTATAAGAATATACAGGCAGTAAAACAGGGCGCCTGGATATCGGGAGGAGCGACAGCGAAGACCAGCGGGACCGATATCTATAACAACATTTTCTATGGTGACAGCCAGGAGTTTGTCAACCATGAGGGTGTGCGCTATGACAATAACTGTGTCTGGGGCGGCGCGCAGGACGCTTATCCATGGGAAGAGGACCTTACCGGCATGGCAGCAGACCCGGGGCTTAGGGATGTGTCAGCCGCAGGGCATACGGATGGGGCGTTTGCCAATGGCAAAGTGACGCTCGGCAAGACGGATGGCATGGAGCTGACATCATCCTCACCGTGTATCGATGCAGGCAAGGCTTATCTGGCAGTGCCTAATGAGTCGTTCGATGCAGTGGCAAATGAAAAGCTGCCAGATGACAAGACGCAGATTACATTGGAGAATAAAGACTACAAGGGAAATGCTGTTCCTTACAAGGCAGCATCCGGCAAGACGGATATCGGGGCGTTCGAGTTCCAGGGAACTTATACGGGTTCTTACGAGGCTCCAAAGGAAGATAAGGCATGGCTGCAAGAGATGGTAACCTTGGCAAAAGGCGTGGACAAGACGAAGTTTGAAGCTTCCAGCGTACAGGATCTGGAGCGGGCCGTAACAAATGCGGAAACTGCTTTGCAGAGCAAGCCCGTCCAGGTGAGCGCAATGGCGTCAAGGCTGGAGTACGTGCTCATGAATATGGTACGCAAAGGGGACGGCACAGGAGGCGGGAAAGACAACCTGCTTACGGCGGCGCAGTCAGGTTTTGAGAGCGGAATTGATAAATGGGGCCATTGGCCGGATAAAGTGTCTGTGGAGTCTTCCACAGAGCAGAAGCGCACAGGCAGCCACAGCTTAAAGATTAGTTATGATAATGCGGCGAACGACACGGCGTTTTCTGAGCTTGGCGGTATTTCCGTAGAGCCAAATACCGACTATGTGTTTGAGGCATGGGTGTATTGCAGCAATGCCGACGACGTTTCCAAGGTAGGCGCGGAGGCCAAGCACCATAACAGCGTTACCGGAGGACAGGGCGACATTAAATTAGCCAACGCCCCGGCAACAGACGAGCAGGATGCAGCGCATCCCGGCTGGTATAAATTATCGCTTGAGTTTACTACCCGGGGGTATGACACGATAAGCATTGCGTTCAGCAGCAATATTACGACTGTCTATGCGGATGATGCAGTCCTTTATTCGCCAAACAGCCAGACTGTGTCGAAATTAGACAGGAAGAATCTGGAGGCTGCTCTTGCATTAGAGCCGGAGTATGCGCAGGAGGATTATCCGACGGCGCTGTGGAACGCTTACCAGGAGGCGTATGCTTCTGCTAAGCTTGCCCGTGTGAACCCGGCATTGGAGCAGAAAGATATTGACGCGGCGGCTTTGGCGCTTAACACGGCATACCGCAACCTGGCTAAGAAGGCAGAGAAAACAGGTCTTTTGCGTGCGTACTATACAACGCATGCTGATAAGAAAAAGGATAATTATACGGATACCAGTTTCAGCAGGTTTGAGGCTGCATTGCAGGCGGCAAAAGAAGTGTTAGATCTGGGCGACCAGGCTTCACAGGCGGCAGTTGACAAGGCTTTGTCTGACTTGAAAGCGGCAGTGAACAAGCTGGAGGAAAAAGAGCCGGATGTGAACCCGCCCGTACAAAAGAAGAACCAGACAATCAGCGTGAAGTCCAGCGTTACGAAAGCATATGGGGACAAAGCATTCAGCCTTGGCGCAAAGATAACGGTTGGCAATGGTAAGTTATCTTACAAGAGTTCTGACGCGAAGGTGGCAAAACCGGACAGCAGCGGTAAAGTCACAATCAAGGGAGTCGGGAAATGCAAAATTACCGTAACCGCGTCAGGGACGTCAACCTATAACCAAAAGACAGCCAGCGTGACGGTGACAGTCAATCCTAAAAGGGGAACCATAAAGGCCCTGAAAGCAGGAAGCAAGAGCTTGAAGGTAACCTGGGCTAAGGACACGAAAGCATCTGGTTATGAAGTACAGTGCTGTTTAAAGAAGAATTTTAAATCAGGGGTTAAGAAAGCAACCGTCAAGAAAGCAAAGACAACGTCCACAACTTTTAAGAAGCTGAAACAGGGCAAGAAGTATTATGTGCGCGTCCGTGCATATAAGAATGTCAAGGTGAACGGCAAGACGACCAAGCTTACCGGGGCCTGGAGCAAGGTAAAAATCAGCAAGAACGTAAAATAGGAGGCAGGAAAGTGAGAGGATTAAAAAAAGGCGTCAGCGCCGCGCTTGCAGCAGTTTTGGTCCTGACAGCGTTGCCAACAGAGGGGCTTAGCCGGGTAAATGCGGCAGAGAGGGCCGCGGTAGATGCAACGATGGAGATGATCCCTGGCAAGGCGTCCACATTCAATGATACGGACCTTGATGGGCTTGGCGAATTCCAGGGATGGGGCACATCCCTGTGCTGGTGGGCAAACCGGTTGGGCTACAGCGAGAAACTGACAAGTGAAGCGGCAGCGAAATTCTACAGTGACGACGGTTTGGACTTGAATATTGGACGTTACAATGTGGGCGGCGGCGATAATGTAACCGGCGGCGAGTACGCGGAGGAAAATGAATTCCTCCACGGCGCGCACATTGAGCGTTCTGATTCGGCAGTCCCCGGATATTGCAAAGATGTAACCAAGATGAATTTACAGGAACACGACCTTGCGTACTATACCGCGAATTTTGCCAGGGCAGATGAGACAAGCGGCTACGCATGGAACTATAATTGGACAGCGGATAAGCGCCAGTTGGCGATTCTTAGCGCGGCCATGAAAGCAAGCGGGGAGGACTTTATCGCAGAGGCATTCTCCAATTCACCGCCGTACTTCATGACGAACAGCGGCTGCAGCTCGGGAGCGCAAAAGTCGAGCGAAGATAATTTGCGGGCTGACTGCTACAAGGCTTTTGCCGCTTATATGGCGGATGTGGTTGTCCATTGGGCAAAGGAAGGGCTGGTGGAATTTACAAGCACTACGCCGATGAACGAGCCTTATACAAGTTATTGGGGCGCGAACAGCCCCAAGCAGGAAGGATGCCATTTTGACCAGGGCAATTCCGAATCCACAATCATTGTGGAATATAATGCAGAGCTGCAAAGGCAGCTTGAGGCTACGACAGACGCCAAGGTGAAGAGGGCGCTTAGCAACCTTATCATCTGCGGCACGGATGAGACCAGCATAGACACGGCAATCACTTCCTATAATAAGTTGTCTGCCGATGCGAAAAATATCGTCCAGAGGATTGACACCCATACATATGGAGGCTCTAAGCGAGCTGAGCTGTGCGACCTGGCGGAAAGGGAGGGCAAGAATTTATGGATGTCTGAGATAGATGTAGGGGGGAAAGCGGGGACAAATGCCGGCGAGATGGCTCCAGCCCTGTGCTTTGCCCAGAGGATTATCACGGACCTGAACGGCCTTAAGGCGTCCGCATGGATTATGTGGAACGCAATTGACGTCCATATAGACAGGAACAGCACCTCTAAATACGACGCCAAGGAAAGCATAGAAGAAATGAAGCAGTTGACGTACGATGACGGCACGGTTATGTATGATCCTTCCAGGGCAGGCTACTGGGGCGTCGCGATTGCCGACCATAATAACCAGGTAATCATCCCCACTAAGAAATATTATGCCTACGGGCAGTTCTCAAGGTACATCCGTCCAGGGTATACGATTATGGGCACCAGCGATGAGGCAAATACCTTGATTGCCTATGATTCCAAGGGCAAGAAAACGGTCATTGTGGCAATCAACACATCCGATTCCCCCAAGACCTGGGAGTTTGACTTAAGCCAGTTCAAATCTATGGGAAGCACAGTGAGGGCATACCGCACCAGCGGCACGCTTGATGATGGGGAGAACTGGGAAGAAGTGACTTCCGTGGCGTCTGTCGTTGCGGATTCCGTCAACAGGCAGCTTCAGGTTGGCTTAGAGCCAAATTCCATTACCACATATATTGTGGAAGGTACGGATTATGATGTGGAGCAGAATTATGAGATGCCGGAGAAAGTCATTAAAAACCAAATCCTGCCAGGGATTTACGCACAAAACGATGCTGTGATGGAAGCGAATAAAGGCAGCGTGGAGGCGGTTGCGTTAAATGAGGATATGGTAAGCGGAAGCGCGCCATGGAACGATGGGAAGACGGACGTCCCACAGAACGTTGTCGATAATAATTATGATACCTTTTTTGACGGTGTAGCGGACGGCTGGGTTCAGATTGACCTGGGGACGCAGGAGAATATTGCCGGTTTTGGCTATGCCCCGCGAAGCGGTTATGCGGACCGATGTGTCGGCGCATCCTTCTACGGCTCGAACGATGGGCAGGAATGGACGAAGCTGTGCACAATTGCAGACACGCCTGCAGAGAAGACCTTGACGAATGTGTATGCCTCCCGGTTTGACGTGCCCAACTATACCTCGTACCAGTATATTAAATATGCGGTGCCGCAGGGAGACAGCAGCGCAGCCTGCAATGTGTCAGAGATTGCTGTATATCGGTGGAAACCTGGCGTCAATGTGGTCTTTAAGGAACCTGCAGTACCCAGTGATTTACGGGGATGGGTTGCTTTTTACAAGGGCCAGACAACGGGCAATACGTATTCGAAAGAAAGCTGGGCAAAATTCCAGGCAGCGATGGCTTCTGCGGAAACCCTGCTTAAGGGTGGCAGCACGAATGTATCCGAGCAAAGCAAGGCGCGTCGCGCATTGGCGTTGGCTTATCTGGGGCTTGCGCCGGGGAGCGGGGAAGAACCGCCGGTGAAACCGCAGAAAAAGAACCAAACCATTACCTATACCAAGAGCTATACGAAGGCGTATGGCGATAAAGCGTTTAAGCTGAACGCAAAAGTTAAGGCCGGGGATGGGAAGCTGTCTTACACAAGCTCTAATACCAAAGTGGCGAAATATAACAAGAAGACTGGCAAAGTGGAGATAAAAGGAATCGGCCAGTGCGTCATCACGATTACTGCATCGGAGACGGCAAACTATAAGAAGAAAACGGTGAAAGCCACGATTACGGTCAATCCCAAGAAATTAACCCTGAGCAGCCGTAATCTCAAGCCTGGCAAAAAGAGCCTGAAAGTGAGCTGGAAAAAGGACGCCAAGGCGGACGGATATGAAATCCAGCTTTGTTTAAAAAAGAACTTCAAGTCTGGGGTCAGGAAAGCTGCCGTCAAGAAAGCGAAGACGACTTCGGCAACGGTTAAGAAGCTCAAAAGCGGTAAGAAATACTATGTGCGCATCCGTGCTTACAAGAAAGTGAAAGTAAGCGGCAAGGTTAAGACGCTGCGCGGGGCATGGAGCAAGGTTGTGCAGAGTAAAAAAATTAAGTAAGTTTAAGTAAGGTTATACAAGGTTTAAGTAAGTTTAAGTAAGGTTATACAAAGTTTAATAAGGAAGGGTCAGTATGCGAAACAGGTATGTAAGGGATGTCCTGTGCATAATGGCAGTATTTTGTGCCGCAGCAGTTATAGGCTGCGGCACAAAGACTGTAAAGGACAGCGATGTTGTCATGGAGGCAGCAGGGCAGGCGGTGGTCAAAGCGGAATACCAGATGATACTGTCAGGCCATGTGTCGGAAGTTGAGAGGAAGTACGATACGGACACGGTCAACCAGGAAAGCTTCTGGACAGATGGGCAGGACGGGGCAAGGCCCTTAGATGAGCTTATGCAGCTTGCCGAGGAGGATTTGAGAGAGAAAAAGACGGTTGCGCAGCTTGCAAAGTCTTCCGGCATAGAGCAAAAAACCGACTATCTGTCTATTGCGGCGCAGCTAGAAGAGAAGCATGGCGGGCAGCAAGACGCCGAAAGCCCTGGGAACGTATCATACGGGCTTACTGCTTTAGGCGTCCGGGAGTATTACGATTACATTTATACACAAGTGAAGTATGAGTTAATTGAGCATTTGAAGAAGGAACAGGTTATTACCGACGAGGAACTAAAAGAACTCTATGAGGAAAATAAAGAGGCGTATACGAGTGAGGTCAGCGTTAAGGCGCTGGTGGGCGAAGCTCTGGCAGAAACAGGGGAAGAACATCTCTTGCAGGCGGCAGGGGATATGGAAGAAGGCAAAGGCTTGCAGTATTTGGCTGGGAAATACCCAAACGTCAGCTTTTATGAGATAGAGATGTCGTCCCTGAATATGCAGGAAGGCAAAAGCGGCGCTTATATGCAGCGCTGGCTGACGGCGTCACAGATGCAGCAGGGGGAAGTGTGCAGGCCCTTTGCCATTGGGCAGAACATTATGGTCATGCGCTGCTTAAAACGTACAGAACAGTCCTTGCAGCCATTTGAAGAAATAAAAGGGGAGCTGAAAAGCGACGTGCAAAGCAGCCTTGCATATGAAGCTCTTGAGTCCCACATAAATGGGACGGAAATCGCCTTGGCTGTCTCTGAGGGGCAGCTTGAAGAAATTGCCCTGGAAATGTTAAAGGATTAGGGATTGCCCTGGAAATGTTAAAGAATTAGGGATTGCCCTGGAAATGTTGAAGGATTAGGGATTGCCCTGGAAATGTTGAAGGAACAGGGGTAAGGCAGGACCAAACTCTGAATGTGCCGTTCATCCTCTCCAAATGATAGTCAACGACAAAGCTTTTTGTGCTTTGTCGTTGACTGCGCCGATTTTTGCACCCGTTTTGTAAAACAGAGGCTATTTCTTAAATCCAGCCCGTTTACGTAAGGTTGGGTCTAAGATACGCTTGCGGATGCGCAGGCTTTTGGGCGTAACTTCCAAAAGCTCATCCGCTTCAATGAATTCCAAAGCCTGCTCTAAGCTTAAGATTTTCGGCGGCGTTAAGGTCAGCGCCTCATCTGCGCTCGAGGAGCGGGTGTTGGTGAGGTGTTTTTTCTTGCAGACATTAATTTCAATATCCTCTGGCTTGGCGCTTTGCCCGATTACCATCCCGGCATAGACTTTCTCGCTGGGGCCGATAAACAAAGCGCCGCGGTCCTGCGCCCCGAAAAGCCCATAAGTTACCGATTCGCCGGATTCAAAGGCAATCAGGGAGCCTTGCTTGCGGTAAGCGATATCGCCTTTGTAAGGCTCATAGCCATTGAAAATGGTGTTGATAATGCCGTTCCCTTTGGTGTCTGTCATGAACTCATTGCGGTAGCCAATCAGCCCCCGGGAGGGGATATTGAATTCCAGCCTGGTGTAACCGCCGCTGATGGGCCCCATATTGCGCAGCTCCCCTTTCCGCTGGCTCAGCTTCTCGATAACGGAGCCGGTGAATTCATCCGGCACATCGACATAGGCAAGCTCCATAGGCTCGGTGCGCTTGCCTTTCTCATCGGTATGGAACAGGACTTCCGCTTTGCTGACAGCGAACTCATAGCCCTCGCGGCGCATATTCTCGATTAATACCGACAGATGCAGCTCGCCCCTTCCTGAGACTTTCAGGCAGTCCGGGCTGTCAGTCTCTTCCACGCGCAGTGAGACGTCGGTGTTCAGCTCGCGGAACAGGCGGTCGCGGATATGGCGTGAGGTCACAAATTTACCTTCCTGCCCGGCAAGCGGGCTGTCATTGACAACAAAATTCATGGAAATTGTTGGCTCGGAGATCTTCTGGAAGTCAATTGCGGCGGGGTTATCCGGTGAGCAGATGGTATCTCCGATATGGATATCCGCAATGCCGGAGATGGCGACGATAGATCCAATCTTCGCTTCGATTACATCGACCTTATTCAGCCCGTCAAATTCATATAATTTGCTGATACGGACTTTTTGCAGCTTGTCCGGCTCATGGTGGTTTACCACTACGGCGTCCTGGTTGATTTTCAGGCATCCGTTATCTACTTTTCCCACGCCGATGCGGCCAACGTATTCATTGTAGTCGATGGTGCTGATTAGTACCTGGGTACTGGCGTCTGGGTCGCCTTCCGGAGCCGGGATGTATTCTAAAATGGTCTCAAAGAGCGCCGTCATGTCTTTCTTTTCATCATTTAAATCTTTTACGGCATAGCCGTCCCTTGCCGAGGCATAGATAAAGGGGCAGTCCAATTGCTCGTCCGAGGCGTCCAAGTCCATAAACAGCTCCAATACTTCATCAATTACCTCATCCGGGCGGGCTTCCGGGCGGTCAATCTTGTTAATGCACACAATCACCGGAAGGTCTAAAGCCAGGGCTTTCATCAGCACAAATTTTGTCTGGGGCATCGCGCCCTCAAAAGCGTCCACTACAAGGACGACGCCGTTTACCATTTTAAGCACGCGCTCCACTTCGCCCCCGAAGTCCGCATGTCCCGGGGTGTCGATGATATTTATTTTCGTATCTTTATAGAAGACGGCGGTATTCTTAGAGAGGATGGTAATGCCTCGCTCCCGCTCGATGTCATTAGAATCCATCACGCGCTCCTGCACTTCCTGGTTGGCACGGAATACGCCGCTTTGTTTTAGAAGCTCGTCCACCAGCGTTGTCTTGCCATGGTCTACATGGGCGATGATGGCTATGTTGCGTATATCTTCACGTTTCATTTTCATAAAAAATATCCCTCTTTCTCAAATCGGTAAATGATTGCGGTTATTTATCACACTAGCGTATTATACTGCCCGCGGCGGTATTTGGCAAGCCTTGATTTCCATGTTGTTTAAGTGATATTTCTTGTATTATAAAACCAGGCCTGTTATAATCAAGATAATGATTGAGAGTTCAAGGAAGAAATGCAGGAGGATGTTTGATGAGTGAAGATAATGGTATGTTTGGAAATGGTGGGCAGCAGCCAGAGGCAGGGGAGCAGGCTGGCGTGGGCCTGCAAAAAGAGCCTATGCAGCCAAAAGCAGAGGCACAAGGGGGCGTAAACCTGCAAAAAGGCCCCATGCAGCCAGGTTATGGCCAGCCAGCGGGCTACGGCAGCCAGCCGGACTATAACCAGCAGGGGGAAAACAGCCAGCCGGGCTATAACCAGCAGGGGGAGAACAGCCAGCCGGGTTACGGCCAGCCAGCGGGCTACGGCAGCCAGCCGGGCTATAACCAACAGGGGGAGAACAGCCAGCCGGGCTATAACCAGCAGCCAGGCTATAATCAATATTATGAGGGGCAGAACCAGCAGACTCCGCTTTCCGGTTATGCTGAGCCGGTTTACAGCCAATATGAACCAGGCGTCCAGGAAGAGGGGCAAGGGTTTGGCATTGCTTCTTTAATCTGCGGAATCTTGTCGTTGGTTACCTGCTGCTGCTGTTTTCCGACTGTGCCGCTGGCAGTTGTTTCCATTGTCATGGGTATCTTGCAGATTAGGAAAGGGACTGCCAAAGGGATGGCGATTGCCGGTATTGTATGTTCCGCCGTGGGGCTGGTGTTTATGGTTATTTTCCTAATTGTGGGCGCGTTTATGGACACAAGCGGTTTCAATGACTATTACCATCATTATTATCGGGATTATTACGACATGCTGCAGAATATGGAGGATATGGACAATTATCGGACTTATTAAAATTGCGTAAGAGATAGTGTTTAAATTGAATGATTATAAGCTTGAAAAGGCTGTTGTACCGTTATTTGGTGCGGCAGCTTTTTCATCTTATAGGAAAGTAGGAAAGTAGGAAAGACTTTGCCGCGCTAACGCGTGATAGCGCCTTTCCTAAAAGATAAAAATAATATGCGCATTCGTGCAAGGTTCAACTTTTTTATTTTTTCGTGGACAAAATACCATTCTCAGGAGTTTTATATATGTAAACGTTTACGAAGCGTGAAGCGTGGTCCCAAAATACAGCAGATGGGCTTGGCGGAAGGAAGGAGTGGGGAATATGCAGATGGATAGGGCAAAAGAGCTATACCAAAAATACTTTGCAGCGGTGTACAGCGTCTGTTTCCTTTATATGAAAAATGAGGCGGACGCCTGTGATATGGTTCAAGAGGCTTTTTTGCGGATGCTGCAAAGAGACTTTGCTTATGAGGATGAGGAAAGGGCAAAAGCCTGGCTGATTGTCACAGCGTCAAATTGCTGCAAGAGCCAGCTCAGAAGAAGCTGGCGCAAGAAACAGGTGGTCTATGACGCGGCTGTCCACGACAAAGGGAAAGAGCAAACGGACAATTTATTGTTACGGATGGTGGAGGAATTGGAAGAGAAATACCGCCTGCCGGTGTACCTGTATTATTTTGAAGGCTACCGCAGCGCGGAGATTGCAGCTATGCTCCATGTCAATGCTTCCACGGTCAGGGGACGCCTGGCGAAAGCGCGTAAGATTTTGCGTCTGCAATTGGAAGAGGAAGAAGAAGGGGTAGGGGAACAAAAAGGAAATGCGCAGAGAAATATGAGGAAGGCGTGGTGAATATGAAGCGTAAATTTAAAAGGATGCAGGAAGAGATTTTACCCAGCAGGGAAACGCAGGACTGGATGTGGGAAGAAATTGAAAAGATAGCTGCCACAACAAGCGAGCAGCCGGACAGGTGGGCAGGGCTGAAAATAACAGCCAGCATAGCGGCGGCAGTGCTTCTGTTCGTGTTTTTGATTCCACAGACCAGTTGGGCGGAACAGATCACAGGGTTTATAAAAGAATTTTTCTATGCGGGTGTAGATGTGAAAGAGGACATTGCACAAAATGTATATGAGGATGAAGGAAAGTATGGGCATGTGAGAATGCAAATCCGGGAGCTGCTCTCAGACGGCGCCTGCGCTTATTTCAATATCTGCTATGAGGCGTTAGATGAGGAAGGCGAGGAATGGCTCATAGACCAGATATTTGATGTGGACAGCATAAGATTTGCAACATATGATGACACGGACGGTTCTGCTTATGGGAGCTGGCAGTTGAACGAACTGCTGGAGTTGAAAACGGAAAAGGAAAGGCATTTTGCATTTTCTTTTGAGAACGACAGCGGCAGTTATAGTTTCAAAAATAAAAGTATGACTTTATTTTATCCCATGTATCATAGCCAGGGCATTGGCAAAGTAGATATTGTCAGTAACCTTGATACGGTCTCCTATCGGCTGGTGGGCGATAAATCTCCCAGCAAGTATTATGAGCCGAAATATCTGGTTGTTTCCAAGCTGTCTTATGCGTTGTTTGGCAAAGACCACGGAGCGAATTGTGATTGGGTTGACAAAGATGGAACCTGGCATCTTCGGTTTGGCAAAGGTTTTTTAGAGGAAAAGGGAGATAAAGAGCTAGGGGATTACTGGGTTTATGGCGATGGAATCCCACTCTCATTTACTATGGAGGACGGCTCGAAACTTAATATGGGTTATGCGCAAGCATATCTCAGCTATGCCGAAGGTCTGGCGCTCGGGTCTGATCTTTTACTCTCAGCAGGGCATTTTAACGTAGACTGTGTAGAGTTTGATAAGATCATGCCCATAGATGACCCTGGCGCTTTGACGGAGATGGAGGTTGACGGCGTGCATTATGATTTGGTGAAGGAAGAAATAGCGGATTGAAGGAATAGGGGATAAAAAGATAAGCTGGCCTATAAAAGGGTATTGCAAAATGCGGTGATAAACAAGATATGGATGGGAAAGTTGCAATATATCTCATATTTTGTATGAAGCGGTTGTTTTGCAATATCCCTTTTTCTCTTGGTTTATCTGTGGGGATAGATATAAACCTTAAATTATTACTGTTCACTCCGTTCACAGTAACATTCGCAAATCCATGTAAAATTCGCTTCGCGAATGGGATTTGCTCACACCTGAATCATTTTCTTACGGACTTTGCAGTAAATGCAAAGTCCTGTGTGAACA
>CATLBW010000045.1 GCA_949879775.1 uncultured Lachnospiraceae bacterium | reverse complement strand
AACGGGCAAGGGAGATTCTGCTGCAAGGCAATTATTTCGGGACGATGTTAGTAAAAATGGGCTTGGCGGATTCCCTTCTGGGCGGCGCTACTTATACCACGGCAGATACCATCCGCCCGGCATTACGGTTAATCAAAGCAAAACCAGGACATACTATTGTATCATCCTGCTTCATCCTGGTAAGCCCATCCGCGACCGGTGAGAACGAAGTGCTTGCCATGGCGGACTGCGCTATCAATATTAAGCCCAACGAAGATGAGCTTGCAGAGATTGCCATCGAAGCCGCCAAATGCGGACAACTTTTTGGCATAGACCCCAAGGTCGCATTCCTCAGCTACTCTACCCTCGGCTCCGGCGCTGGCGAGGATGTAGACAAAATGCACAATGCCGCCCTCAAGGCAAAAGCACTTAACCCCAACCTCCCCATATCCGGCGAGATGCAGTTCGACGCTGCCGTTTCCCCGCGCGTCGCACGCACCAAATGTCCGGACGACCCAGTTGCCGGACATGCCAACGTATTTATATTCCCAGATATCAATGCCGGGAATATTGGTTATAAAATTGCACAGCGCATGGGTAATTTTGAAGCTTATGGCCCCATCCTCTTAGGGCTTAACTCCCCCATCAACGACCTGTCCAGAGGCTGCAATGCGGATGAGGTATATTCCATGGCAATTATTACTGCCGCTCTGGTAGACGAAGAATTAGCATAAAGTTTTTGGCGCCCGCGCGCCGAGCACAATTGCGAAGCAATTTTTACCTCTTGTGCGAGTGCGCATATTATTCCAGCGAGCAATGCACCCACAGGGCACTTAGGAAAATAGATATGCTAAACGCCCTGTGGGTATGCATGGATATTTGGTTTTTATCTTATAGGAAAGGCACTTTCACGCTAAAGCGTGAAAGCGCCTTTCCTATAAGATAAAAATCCCCCGGGACATAGTGGCCATATGCCCCGGGGATATCTATGCTAAAGGGCGGATAAACCAACCCTAAGCACCTAATCCTGCATCCGAAAACTCGCTACAATCTCTTTTAATTTTTCTATATGGTTCTGGTTATGGTCGATCAGGTCGCTGTTGGTGCCAACTACCCCTGCCATTTCCTGTGTCTTACCAGCTATATCAGTAATGCCCTCTGCAGCCTCCATCGTCGTATGGCTCACATGTTCCACAGCATCCGCTATATTCACGATAGCAGTAAGCAGCGTCTCAATCTGGCTGTTGATATCGCTCATGTTATCTTCCACGCCGGCGGCGTCTATACTGTACTGTTCCGCCACTTCCATGAAATCCCCATAATCCTTGAGCACTGTCTCTTCCAGGAAATTCATGCTCGCATCCAGGCACGACGTCATATTGTCCACCGCCTGGTTGACCTCCGCAATGATTCCATTGATGTCCCCCACTGCATCAGAGGTCTGGTCTGCTAACGCCCCGATCTCTCCTGCCACCACTGCAAATCCCCTTCCAGCTTCCCCTGCCCTGGCCGCCTCAATGGAGGCATTTAAAGCAAGGAGGTTCGTCTGGGATGAAATATCTAAAATTGCCTGCGTCAACTCATTAATATGGGACACAGCTTTCGCCTGCTCCATCGCCTGCATCGTCTTCTCCTGCACGCTGGCATACATTTCCTGGGTACGCTCGCTGGCGCTTCTGGTGCTTCCCTTCAGCTTTTCAGCCCTGCCGCGGATCTCCACAGAAGAACTCTTGCCGGCGTCAGAACGTCCACGTATTTTTTCTGCACGGTCACGGATATCTGCAATCGTGCCGTTTACCATATCCATGGTGTCCGCCGTCTCCTGCATAGCGGCCGCCAATTCCTGCGTTGTCGCTGAGTTATCCTCGCTCATATGGTTAACTTTCTCCGTCGTCTCCGAAAGCTTCTCCATGCTGTCCGCCATATCAATATACGCCTGCCTGATATTCTCTACCATCCCACGCAGGTTATCCCGCATATCATGGAGCGAGTGCGCCATGCTTCCCGTCTCATCCTTTTTCTTATAAAGGCTCTCGCTAGATTTATAATGCGTAAAATTAAACTGGGCCGTCTCACCTACAATCGAATTAATCTGCCGGATTGGCTTAGTCAGGGAAATGCTAATCAAGAACCCTACGACAACCGCAATCGCAATCGCAATCAGCGCGCCCATAAAAATAAGCATACGCATCGTCCGCGCCTGCGCCACAAACTCAGAAGTGGGGGCTGTCAAAATATACCGCATCCCATTTACCAATGACACATAGCACATGCTCTTCTTGGCTCCCTGCCAAGTATACTGATGGATTACCTTCTCCTGGTCTGGCAGCGAAAGGTTTGCCGCAACTGCCTCAAGCCCTTGCTCCGCCATGCTGCTTCCGGTCTCTAACTCCTTATGGTACATGATATTCCCCTGCTCATCTGCAAGGAACGCATAGCCTGTATTAAAAATACTGGACGAATCCAGCAAACTGGTAAACGCGCTAAATTCAATGTCCATCCCAATAATGCCGACGGACTCCCCATCTACAAACATCGGGACAACATAAGAAATCATATAAACATTGATATTGGAATTCAGGTAGGGCTTCATCCAAGTCGGCTGCCCATTCCCCACCGGAATGTAATACCAGCCCACATGTTCTAAGTCATCCGGCTCATACATCGTGAAGTCTGTTGGCTCTATCTCCTGGAATTCACTGTCCGCGGAATCCCTAGTGTAAAACACGCCGCTGGTTGGCTCTGTAAATTCCGGGTTATAACGGATATAAACGCTCATGGCCCCCTGGGTATGTACAGCCGTTTGTTTTAACATGGGGGCAATTGTCTCTGTATATGTATCCACATATTCTGAACTAGTCTTAAACTTCGCAAAATCCTCAAGCTCTGAAAGGGCAAGGTCATTCAAAGTATCTACGGACTGGGCAACCTGGGTCATCATGCTGTCCAGCTTCTGCGCCTGGTTCTCACAGGCAAGCTCCATATTGTCTTTGGAATTCTCCTTTGCCGCCCTGGAGCTTTCTACTATACTGATACTGCCGCAGATAACGGTAGAAATCAGCGAGCACATTAAAACTACCAATACAATTTTGGTCTTGATGCTTTTCATAAAGGTCCCCTTTCATTGTGCTGCCATGATTATAACATGTTTGAAAAAAAAAATCTACTGTGTCAGACATTTTTTTACAAAAACATTTCACAATCCAATAACAACCCAATCTATCCCATAAAGGGGAGGCGCCGATTGGGGAACGCATTCCCCAGCGGCACATATTTTATAAAAAAAGGTTTCTAAAACTTCTATGAAAATATATGTAGTACAGCCAAACGACAATGTTGACAAGATTGCCGCCTCCCAGAATGTCCCTGCCCAATCTGTTATTTATGACAACCAGCTAACATACCCCTACGCACTGGCGGTAGGCCAGGCGCTCCTTTTGCAGGATTCCCCTGTCCCCACCGAGGAAAACGCCTACGAAAATAATGCAGGCGGGGCTGTGGGAGCTAACGGCTACCCCGCCTATGTGGGCGGCTATGCCTACCCTTTTATCAGCCGCTGGACGCTCGGGCAGACGCTCCCCTACCTCTCCGACCTTTTCATCTTTTCCTACGGCTTCACTACCGAAGGGGAGCTGATCCCTCCGCAGCTTGATGACACCTTCATGATTAACATGGCAAAAGAAGCCGACGTGGCTCCCATCCTGACACTGACGCCTTTCGGCGCTGACGGGAGGTTCAGCAACTACCTGATTTCCCGGGTAGTAAACAGCGATACGGCAAAACAGCAGCTTATCGAAAACCTTACCGCACAGATTGAAGGACGCGGCCTTGAAGGCGTGGACATCGATTTTGAATATATCCTCCCTGAAGACAGGATTGCTTTTGCCGATTTTGTCCGCGAGGTGCGCGCAGCCGTTAACGCTCTGGGCTTCCCCGTCTCCGTCGCGCTTGCGCCCAAGACCTCCGATACGCAGGCAGGGCTTCTCTATGAAGGGAAAGATTACGGATTGTTAGGGGAAGCCGCCGATTATGTTCTGCTTATGACCTACGAATGGGGATATACTTACGGACCAGCAATGGCTGTCGCGCCAATCAATAAAGTCCGTCAGGTCGTCGAATATGCCCTCGGCAAAATCCCCGCGGAAAAAATCCACCTCGGCATCCCCAATTATGGTTATGACTGGACGCTGCCCTATGTCCAGGGCATATCCAAAGCGACAACCATCGGGAATGTGGAGGCGGTGCAGATTGCCATTTCCCAGGGCGTCCCCATCCTCTTTGACGAGACGGCGCAGTCCCCCTACTTTAATTATGTAGAGAACGGCCAAACGCATGAAGTGTGGTTCGAGGATGTACGCAGCCTCAGCGCCAAGTTTGGCCTGGTAAAAGAATACCAGCTCCGCGGCATGAGCTACTGGCAGATTATGCAGCTCTTCCGCGCAAACTGGCTGTTGTTAGACGACACATTTGCCATCCGCTAAGGCAGCCTATAGCAGCGGCTCATTCAAAGGCTCCGTCCCCGGAACCACAAACCTGCCGTCACGAATAATATCCGCCTGGCTTTTATCGTGCCGGATTACCGTAATCCTGCCCAGCTCATCATAGGGAATTGTGATGTCTGTATGGCAGTTATAATACGCCTTTTGCGCATCCTCCTTCCTGAGGATGGAAATTTCATTATCCCTTGCCACAATCTCCTTGCCGTCCGGGTTAAACACAGGCGTATCTTCCGCCCAGCTATAGCAGGTGTCGCCCACGGCAAAATGGGGACCCGTTTTCTCCGCAATCAGTATGGGCAGCTTATCCTGAATCTGAAAATCTTTGCCCATCTTATATGCCGTAGTATTCGTCCCAATGGCAAATTCCCCCAAGGGAAGCGTATCATGGTGCTTTAAGAGGTTCTCTTTGAGGAATGTGACATTCTCCTCCTTGGTGGTAAAATTGCGGCAGGAATAGCCTACGACCATTCCATCCTTAAAATCCAATTTCAAATCAAGGTATTTCATGCCGTTCAAATAAACTTCTGTCACATGGAGGCGCCCGTTCGTCCCTTTCAGCATGGGGGAGGTAAATACCTCTCCCACCGGGATATTGACGTCCGCCACGCAATTTTCAAAATTCGTCTGCTTGTGCGGCTCCTCCAATGCGTGCAGCGCCACGGTTATATCTGTCGTATTGGCCCCTTTGCCAGCCACATGCACAAACGCCCCTTCATCGAGGACGTCTATGATATTCTGCTGCATCTTCTGGTAAAGTTTATAATCGAGCGTATTCACCTCCACAGTTTTGGCAAATATCTCTTCAAAACGCTCCCCGATTTCTGGGATCGGGTAAGCGATAATGGTAAAGCTCCGCTCCTCCCCCTTGATATGCCGATTGGTAATCTGCGAAGACTGTCCCATTGCGTAGACATTCAGTTTCTGCTGCCTGCCGTCGAACTGGCACGCCCAGGGGCATGCCGCCGGCGCAAACCCCTCCTCGCCAAAAGTCTCCACGACCGCCGGCCCTGCATAGAGCGCTGCCGCTTCCCCACGCCCCTCATAAGCCGTGCGCAGCCCCTCAAGCTTCCGCTCCACAAATGCCTTATCGAAATAAACCGCCCTGTCATGCTTATGGTCATAATCGTATTGCCGGTTGGGGGAAACGCCTGACACGGCACAAGACCCATTTACCCTGCCCGAAAAAGATGTCTCTCCGATTCGCGACACCACAGGCAAAAGGCCCATCTTCCTAAAATTATTTACCGCTGCGCGCATCATCCGCTCAAAGCCAATCGGGTAGCGCAAATCCACAAACCTCTTCTTCGACAAATCTTTGCCGGTGACCTCAAAGCCAATCCGGTATCCTTCCGTGTAAGTGTCCGCCATCGCCTGGATTTCCTGCTGGGGCATACGGTTTAAGAACTTTGCCACCTTAATTTCATTTTGCGAGATATAAGCGCCATAACGGTACAGGTAACGCAAATCCGATAAATCGCTGTCCATAATGATGCGCAAATGGAAGTCTAGCTGCGGGCTGCTCTGCGCCAACACGCTAATCTCTGTAAAAACCTCGCTGTAATCATGGTAAAACCAATAGATTACCTGCTGGATTTCCTGCTCCTTCGGATGCTCCTCCTGCTCAAAGCAATTATATATCTCAATAAATAATTCCCCAAAAATAGTCAGCTCATAGCTGCGCCCCTCATATGCATAGGGAATTAGCGAACGCAAATCCGCATAGAGCATACAAAGGAGCCTGCCCATCCCTTCCCCCAGCTTTGCCGCCGCATACGCTGGGTTTGCATAACTTTCCCCATAATTCTCTGGTAAGATATCTTCATAAAGGGCATGGTTTTCCATTTGCAGCCGCTCCATGCTTTTTTGGGCAGCGCCCGTAAATAGCTCCCTGCCACAAGCGCCATCCCTCTCAGGCTGCGCCGCCTTGCTGGCCTCATAAATTTCTTCTTCAACCTCTATTAAGCGGCTCAAAAAAGCGGCGGTGCGCCGAAAATACTCCCGCCAGCAAACCGCCACCGTCTCCTCTGCCCCTATCTGCTTTAAACGTCCTGCCACCAGGGGAAAACGCTCTTTCACTTCCTCCCGGTATGGCAGCCAAAATTCCTGATAACCCATATTATGAACCCTTCCCTTCCATCATAGCCCTATACATAGCCCTATACATAGCCCTATGCATAACCCAAGCCTGTTACCCGACATAAAAACCTAATGCATATATCGCTACCCAGCCTAACAATGCCAAGCCGGAACAGACGCTCCCCAAAACAGGGAATATTTTATAACTGTCCTCTCCCAGGCTGATAAGCCCTATCAGCAATGAGACAACGGAAACCATCAGTGAGAACAGCCCCGCACAGCCAACGTACACATTTACATTTCCTCCATTTTGGACTGAAACGCCAACCATTGCCACACCTGACAGCAGCGAGAGCAGCGCCAATGCCAGCGAAACTTCCCCGCGCTTGGAATGTTTCTTATCCCCGAATTTATATGCGTTCTTTCTCTTTCGTCTCATACTCTCTCCTTATCCGGTCCATGCACAGGAAAGTCAGGCATCCTAAGGCTCCTCCAATAGTATTGAGCAGCAAATCATCGACATCAAAACTACCTACTTTTGACACAAGCTGGATTGTCTCCACTGCAAGGCTTAACTCAAAGCTTAAAAACGTCGTAAAAAAGAAAGACCTGCATTTCTTATGCAAAATCGGCAAAAAGAACCCAAAGGGAATGAATGCCACCACATTCCCCACCAGGTTCAGCAATACCGCTTTCGCGCCGAGCATATGGCGGTACTTAATAAAACGGCCGATTTCTTTAAATAATTCCAGGTTGTAATGATAAGACCTGCTTTCAAAAGTGCGCCCGGTACTCTCTGCAAAAAATAAAAAATATGTTAATAAAACAATATACACTCCGAACATGACTTTGCTGCATATTCGGAGCACTTTCCTGTAATCATTCTTCAATTTGCCAACCCTTAAAAAATAATATCTGATTTCCTTCTCAACATGGCAGCTCCGTTTATAATCGCAAGGATTCCGCAGACAACGCCGCACACCAGGACCACAACGCCAATTGCTATATTCCCGCCGCCTGCAACAGTCATAGCTTTATAAGTCTTCTCATTCATATCCATCTCCTACTTCACCCCATACAGAGCATAATAATTGTCAATGGCTGCTTTCATCTCATCATTAATATATATATTTCCTTTATATGGCTTATTATACAAATATTCTGTCACATCTTCCATGGTCACAATCGCATTTGTCTCAAACCCATACAAATCCTTAATCTCTTCCAATGCGCTTTTTGTCCCTTTGCCCCGCTCCATGCGGTTTAAGGACACGATAAGGCCCACAATCTCGATGTCAGCCTGCGCCCGGATGATGGGAATTGTCTCTTCCATTGATTTGCCGGAGGTCGTCACATCCTCGATAACCACCACTTTGTCGCCATCCTGCAGCTTGCTCCCCAGAAGGATTCCAGTATCGCCATGGTCTTTGATTTCCTTGCGGTTCGAGCAATAGCGGATTTCCCTGCCGTAAAGCTCGCTGTAGGCTATCGCCGTGGCAACGCTTAAGGGAATCCCCTTATACGCCGGCCCGAACAGCACATCAAAACCATCCCCATAATGCGCATGGATTGCCTTGGCGTAATACTCCCCTAACTTACGGAGCTGCGCGCCTGTCACATATGCCCCCGCATTCATGAAAAATGGGGATTTCCTCCCGCTCTTCAATATAAATTCGCCAAATTTTAAAACCTGGCAGTCTACCATAAATTCTATAAATTCCTGTTTGTAACTATCCATAGTTCCTGATTCTCCTTAACCTTCGAAAGACTATTGCTGCGCAATGGCATGGTTGCTTATGCGCACTTCGGCGCGTATAATGTCTAACGACATTACACCATAATCACTTCGTGATTTGCCATGGTTGCTTATGCGCACTTCGGCGCGTATAATGTCTAACGACATTACACCATAATCACTTCGTGATTTGCCATGGTTGCTTATGCGCACTTCGGCGCGAATAATGTCTGACGACATTATTCCTTGATTCTATCAATCTCTGTAAGGTTCACCCCTAAGCTTGTCAGAAGCGCTTTCAGTGATATATAGTCATTCTTTAATCCCGCATATGTTTCAGCAGCGTTTTCTTTTCTGGCATTCTGCATATGGGCCTGCACCCTTTGAAAATCATTAATAGCCCGCTCTATAATTTCTGCACCGTTTGGCATACTATCACCCGCTTTCCTGTAGCCATTGCTTGTATTCATTATAACTATCTATCACTAAGGTGTAAAGCCTTTCAGGGATATTTTCCCAAAACATTGCCATGCCCGCTACGGATGGCAGTTCTGGCAAGGCTCATACCCCATGCCGATGACCTCCTCCCTGCTCCCGGAATATTCCCTTTTATTTGCCTCGGATATTTGCTTTACGCTTCCGCAGGCAGGATCATGGAATTTATGGGTATTCGTATTTAATATGTAGCTTGTGCCCGCAGGCGCAGGCTCATTGGCCACTGTTACGCCCTCTTCAAAATGGCTGTCGCCATTCGCATAATCTATCGCAATATCAGGCTGCACGTTAAACACAAATACGTTAAAACATACCCCTGCCCCGTCGTCTTCCACCGACCAGCCTTCCATTAAGACGCCGCTTGCCAAAAGGTTATCACCCTCGAAGAATGGCTCCACCCTGTATAAGACATGGTTCCCGGTTTCATTTACATAGTCGGCCACCCTATTTTCAAAGGGCAGCATCCCTTCAACGTTCAGATACCTTGTGCCTGTGATGAGGTTCTTTTCATTCGCATTCTCCGCAGAGAGCTGATAGCCAATCAAATGGCATCTGTTGTAGAGGTATTTTCCATCCACCGTGTCATATTTCACAGTATGCCATCCGCTGGGCTTTACCTGCCCAATTTTTCCCCGCTCTTCTGTCGGCATGATATCCTGCCCTATATTGGCGCAGGCAACACTGCAGCGCCCCAACTCGTCCAGCTCGGAATAATACTCAAAAGATTCTTCCGGCAGGTTGGCCTTTGTAAAAAAAGGGATATTATCATTTACTTCCACGTAAGCGCCGCCTGTATACGCAGGGATTTCTTTTAGCTCTGATTCATAACTGGCAACAACCTCGTAGACGGACAGCTCCTGCTGCCCTTGGGATTTTTGCGCTTCTTCTGTCCCTGCCGCCGGACCCGTAATTGTATCGGAAACCTTACCGCAGGCAGCGGCAGAGCATTCTATCGCCAGGATACATAGTAACAAAAAAACATATTTACGGTATTTTACGTTTATAACTTTTTCGTGTAACTTTCCCATGCAGCTTTCCTCCAAATCCTTTTGTATGCTCACGGCAAATTTATCTGACGCTCCGTATACCACTTTTACAGGCTTTCCATAATGCATATTTGGGGTTTAAAAACCTATTTCCTCCAAAAATTCCCGAAAGCCATGCTCGTACAATTTATCAAATGATATCCCATTTACATCCGCAAGATATTTCATAAAAGATCCTATGTCGTAATCTATTATTTTTTTTATATCCTTAACTTCTTCTCTTATGGGGATTTTGGCAGCTTCACT
Organism: uncultured Lachnospiraceae bacterium; assembly: GCA_949879775.1. GTDB lineage: Bacteria > Bacillota > Clostridia > Lachnospirales > Lachnospiraceae > Petralouisia. The sequence continues at coordinate 13,875 of CATLBW010000045.1, read as the reverse complement.
TTTGATGCGTTTTAAATCATCCTCTAATTTTCCACATTCCTTTTCCCAGTATATAATATATTGGTTCCTCCCATGTGGGTCGTATATGTTAGCCTCTATATCTTCTTCCGGTTCTGATTTATAATATGTCTTATCTTCATTGGTGCAAATAACAAAGAGGATCTTCTTTTGAAAGTTGGGTGAATTAATCAACTGCCCCACTTCATACATACAGGCCCGTGATTTCATATATTGGTCCGTGATGATCATAATCACTTTATCGTGCGTACTTAAAGAGTTCATAAATTCCCGAAAACTGGTTTTATATGGCACGTCTGTAGTATACCTTGATATTGAAATAAAACTATACCGCGCAAGTTTTTCACAAATAATATCCGCCAAATCATCATCCTTGTTACAATAGGACAAGAAAATATGCACCTTCTGTATATCTGCTATCGATGCTGGAAGAGGGTTATTCATATTTTCCCCCGAGAGTACCACCGTTTCCCCGGACATATACATAGCGGAAGCTTTAGGCATTGGCCCCTTTTCCATCATGGCTCCTTTTTCTTTCGCCCTTTTCTTTTTCTTATCTTTCAGTGCGTGTTGAATTTTATCAAACGCATCCCTAAAAAATAATTTCCTTCTCAAATACAGCTCTTGCTTTTCCCTGTTATGCAGCTCATAACTTACTTCCTCAAAACTTTGGTATCTGTCGTCGGGATTTACTTGCGTGCATTTTATAATTATGCTGTCAAGCGCATATGAAAATGCAGGGTTTATCTTCCTAATTGAAAATGTGTCCCAAAAATTATTTACCGGGCTTTTCCCCGTCAGCAAATAAAATAACGTTACCCCAAACCCATAAATATCTGTCCTGCGATCCGACTGCCCCCATCCTCCATATTGCTCAGGGGCGGCATACCCCATAGTCCCTAAACATTCTGTGTCCCCTATTTTTTCAGGGGAAAATCTCCTGACTGTCCCAAAGTCCACAAGCCATATCTGCCCTGTATCTGACATCATGATATTTGCCGGTTTTAAATCCCTATATATAATATCATTTGAATGGATATAGCACAAAATATTAATTAGCCGCTCCGCCACATTGATTGTTGCCTCCTCAGAAAACGGCTCGGTATCCTGGATGATCCTATCTAATGTTTCACCCTCAATATAGCGCATAATTATCACCAAACTGCTGTCTGAATCCAAAATTTCCATAATTTCAGGGATTCCAGGATGAGATAATTTAGATAATATTTTTGCCTCCCGAAGTAATAAGCCATAATCGGTTTTCGTCCCAGCTTCTACTTTTTTATATTCTTTCACAGCACATAATTTGCCCGAAATTATATCTGATGCCAGATAGACATTCGAAAAACCTCCTTTGCCAATCAAGGATAAGATTTCAAACCTGCCCCTTATTTTATCCCCACGATCCATAGTCCTTGTGCTCCTTAAAAATTATTTATACTCTTGGCCGATGAAGCCTGCCATGAGCATCGCTCCAGCTTCTTAAATTTTATTACATTTACAGAAAAATTTCTACAAAAAAATCCATTATTATCGGAACAAAGTGCGCATCTTATTTTTTATCTTATAGGAAAGATACTTCCACGCGTTAGCGTGACAAGGTGCTTCCTATAAGATAAGAAAAATCCCGCGATACCGGGGTCTTTGCTGGTATCGCGGGTCTTTTATTATTTATTATTTGGTAATCTTTACGTTTTTGCTCTGCCCTTTGTTTTTCAGCAGCTTCTTGTATGCTTTCAATTTCTTAGAGGGCACTTTGATTTTGGCTTTTTTGCTAATTCCTGAGAATGCCTTAGAGCCTACCTTTTTGAGGGCTGTGCCCTTAATGGTAATCTTCGTCAGCTTACTGTCTTTCGCGAACGCGCTTGTGCCAATGCTCTTAACATACTTGCCAATCGTTGCGCTCTTTAACTTTTTCTTGCTCTTGAACGCATTCTTGCCAATTGATACAACCTTGAAGGACATGCCGTTATACTTCACGGTTGCTGGTATAGTTACGGTTGTAATGTTCTTGTTGGACGTTCCAGTTACCGTTACTTCTTTGGCGGACGTCGTGCTCTTGGTAATCTTATACTTCAAATTCTTGGAAGTAAAGGTCTTCTTCGCCATAACGAAGGACGCGCCCTTCTTGATGTTCTTAAAGGCATCCTTGCCAATCGTCTTCACCGCTGTTCCCTTGAAGGTCACTTTCGCCAGCTTCTTGTCATTGTAGAATGCTTTGCTGCCAATGCTGGTGACATACTTGCCAATCGCTGCGCTCTTTAACGTGCCCTGCCCGGTAAATGCGCTTGCACCTATAGACGTTACCTTGAAGGAAACATTCTTGTAGCTTACAGTGTCTGGTACGGTAATCCCTGTTACTTTCTTGCTGATGCCTGTCACAGTTACATTCTTTGCCTTGCTGCTGTATGCGGTAACTTTGTATTTCAGGCCGTTTGGTGCCGTGAACACATCGCCCACTTTCGGAGCGGTTACAACCGGCGGCTTTTCGTCAGGCTTTCCTGCTTCTTCGATGGCTTTTTCCAGTTTCCCTAACGCATCTGACAATTCTGCCTCGCTTGCGTTCTCGTTGTTAAGGATTGCTTCTACCTCATTGATTACGGACTGCAATGCTGCTTTCTTGGCTTCGCTCAAGCTTGCCAACATTGCTTTTGCTGCCGTTATCTTATCCTGCAGCGGCTTCTTGTCCGGCTTCGTCTCTTCCGGCTTCTTAGCTTCCTCAATCGCTTGGTTCAGTTTCCCTAACGCCTCTGTCAGCTCCGCTTCGCTTACGTTCGCTTTGTTGAGCGCTGCCTCCGCCTCGTCGATTGCTGTCTGCAATGCCGTTTTCTTGGCTTCGCTTAAGCCTGACAACAGCCCCTTTGCTTCCGTTACCTTATCCTGCAAAGGCTTCTTGTCTGGCTTCGCCTCTTCCGGCTTCTTAGCCTCCTCGATGGCTGCGTTCAGTTTCCCTAACGCCTCTGTCAGCTCCGCTTCGCTTACGTTTGCTTTGTTGAGCGCTGCCTCCGCCTCATTGATTGCCGTCTGCAATGCCGCTTTCTTGGCTTCGCTTAAACCTGATAACATTCCCTTTGCTTCCGCTATCTTATCCTGCAGCGGCTTCTTGTCCGGCTGTGGCTCTACCGGTTTCCCTGGCTTCTGTGCATCTTCAATCGCCTTATCCAGTTTCTCCAATGCCGCTGTTATTTCTGCCTCGCTCGCGTTATCTTTGTTGAGGGTCTTCTCAACCTCTGTGATGACTGACTGCAGGGCGTCTTTCTTAGCGCCGCTCAGCTCTGCCAGAAGGTCCTTTCCTGCCGCTGCCTTCTCAGACAACTGCTCTTTAAGGGTTTTATCCGCTTCCACAGGAGCCTGCTTGCCCTCTTCCGTGAACTGGAAATAGTCCACATTCATAATGCTGTCATCCCTCAACAACTGTTTTGCGTTGTCAATTGCATTCTGCAGGGACTCTTTCTTCTGTGCATCTTTCAAAAGATCCATTAACTGCTCTGCATATGTAATCCTGTATTTTAATTTTTCCTTTAACAGCTTATCTGTAGCCTTATACTGGTCTGCTGTGTCAATCGCTGCATTTAAGGTATTAATCGCGTCCGTAAGCTGTTTGTCTGTCGCGCTGCCATTGCCTGCAACTGCCTGCGCTTCGCTAATCTTAGCTTCCAGCGCGTTCTTCTGCTCCGTTTCATTCCATGCAAACCCAGAACTTACATTATGGGCCTTCGTAAGCTGGCGCTGTAGCTGCTCTTTTAACGGAAGGCTGGATTCTGCTGATTTGACATTGTTCCAAAGGCTTTGCAGCTCTGCCTGGTATGTCTCCGTAGTCGCCCCTGCCTTCTTCTCATGGAAAATAAGGAAGATATTCTTCGTCCCGGTTACTTTCCTGATGTTGCCGGTAACCAGCTTATAAATATGGTTGCTTCCAGTTGCCGGGACTTCGATTGTTCCAATCGTTTCACCCTCCGGGTAACCTTCGCGGACTTCAATCGTGCCGCCGTCTTTAGAGCCAGCCGATACTGTAATCTTATCTGCACCCTTGCTGCCGAACTCTAACTGTGACACGGCCGTCCAGTCACCTTCCTGAAGGTCGCAAAGCGCCATGTTATAATCCTTAAATAAGTTACCAGGCCTAGCGCTGACTGATGCTTTCACCCCTGCGTTCCAGGCAATCGTCTCTGCCTCAACCCTCTCATACGGGTTCATGCCTTTGAGCTGCGCAATCCCCTCATATGTTCCTGAAATCGGCTGAATCTTGCCCTCTTCATCCAATTCAATCTCGTCAATATGCGTGGAACGATAGCCCCGCTCTACGCCTAACGCTTTCGACACTGTCTGTGCATGGTAAATAAAATAGCTCTTGTTATTGAATACAAATGTCGCATGGTGGTTATTTCCACCTACGCCAAACCACACCTGCGGGTTGGAGAAGATTTCCCCTTCATAAGTGAACGGCCCCATCGGGTTATCGCTTACCATATAGCAGATGGTCCCTGTCTTCGGATATCCTGGCTTAGTTGACTGCGTAAAGTTGGAACAATAAGAATAATAATACTTATTGTTATATTTAAAGATACCGCTGTCCTCAAACATACATGGAGCGTCAATCTCCACTGCAGCCCCTTCAAGGCTAATCATATCTTTGCCCAGCTTGGCAACCCTGGCTGTCTTCGGGTTATCCGACTGTCCTGCCGGGACGCCGCCGCCAAAGTATCTGTATGCCTCTCCGTCATCATCTACCAGCACCGCCGGGTCAAAGCACCATTCCACTTTCTCACATCCAGGCGTTGCTTTGGTAATCAAAGCTTTGCCAATCGGGTCTTTCCATGGCCCTAACGGGGTGTCTGCTTCCAACACGCCAATGCCGGAGGCGTCGTTTGCAAAATACAGGAAGAACTTATCTTTCCCGTCTACCTTCTGGTATGCGATTGCAGGCGCCCAGGAATGGCTTGCCCACATTGCAGGTCCTTTTCCTCCATTGCGTCCTGCCACTTCAATTTCACCATGGTCTGTCCAGTTCATCAAATCAGCAGAGGATACGACCCTTAAGCTGGTGATGTAGCCAAAGTTGTTAGAATATGGGTTATCCTTATCTGAAAACTCATAATCGTCTGCTGTCATGTACACATATACCCTGCCGTTATATTCAATAGCATATGGGTCTGCGCCGAATTCATTGGTTGTAATCGGGTTCCCGTAACCAAACTTCTTCGCTAATGTCTCTGTCTTATCTTCATATTTAATGATGGACACGTCGTCCACATAGAAATCCATCAAATCATTCTCTGCGGTGGGAGCCTGAACCCACGGAGTCTCCACAAACAGGAAGTTGGACGTTGTAACCATGTCGCTCGGCACGCCCCAGGCTGCCTCAATTTTCGTCCATTCCCCTTTCTTTACCGTGCCGCTTGCCACTACCGTGCGGTCGTAAGTACCTCCATGCTGTAATGTCAGGTTAAAATTCTTCGTGTCAGGCCCGTCGTTATATTTTACCCACGCAGAAACCGTATAATAGCTGCCTGGCATTAACTTGCCGCTCAAATCCTGTGCCGGCCCATTCGCGCATTTGGTACGGTTCACTACTTTCACGCTCTGGCTGCCGCTATGGTATTCGTCAGTCGCCGCCTGGAGGATTTGTGCGTCTCCCGCTTCATACCCAACCCATCTATCTAAGCCGCTCTCAAAAGAGCCGTTCCGAACGATGTTGTCGGAGGGGGTTGTCAGGGTCACATCGTCAAGATAAAACTCCGCCGGGGCGCCCTCGTCTACCGTCTGGTTCCAACTCCAGTAAACCTCCATCACATCCGTGTCTTTGTCATAATCAGCCAAGCTAATCTCACCGGAAATTTTCGTCCATTCACCGCTGCTTACATCTGCGTTGCCAAAACCAATGTAGGAATCTTTTCCGCTTACCTTGCCCTTGATGGTTGCTGACAGCTTGCCGCTGCCGCTGGCTGTTTTTGCCCAGGCCGTCAGGGTATATTTCCTGCCGCTTACCAGTTTCCCTTCTGCCAGAAGGTCTTTCAGCTCATAACGACCGCCTTCCCAGCCTGCGGAATAATTTGATACTTTGAGGCTGGCGTTGCCTTCGTGCGCCACGCCTTCCACGCGCTCAACCTTCGCGCCGCCCATACCTTTCCAGTTCTTATCTATTGGGACATTCTCAAAAGAACCATTGGAAATCAACTGGTCTGCCTCCGGCTCTTCTGGCTCTTCCCCTGCAACTTTCTCATACGTGATGGAAATGTCATCGATGCAGTAATCCATCAAATGCTGGTCCGGGGCTGCTGCCACATCATCTCCGCTTGCCCATGTCCCTTCAATCCAGAAATAATTGTCGCCCGGTTGGTAGTTTTCTTCCTTCGGCGTATACGTCTTCTCGAAGGTCACCCATTCGCCTTTCGGCGCGTCGGGGATAGCGCCCCAGATCGCATCACGCTTCCCGCCGTTTTCCACGATCATCTGGAATGTTTTTGTATCCGGCCCTGTCAGATATTTGAACCTTCCTTTAATCGTATAGGTTGTCCCCAGCTTTATCCCGCCCGGAAGCGCACAGCGCGCGCTGGAAGAAGTGTTTTTGCGGTTCTTTACAAGCAGGATATGGTTATCCGTGCCCTCTTCCACTACCCTTTCGATTTCTCCATCTGAAAACCCGGACCAGCCCTCTGTCCCGCTTTCAAAATCTCCATTCTGCACAAGCTCTACCGTCTCCATCTGCGGCGCCGCCTTAGCATCCACTGGAAGCATTGTCAATGTCATTGCCGCCGAAAGAATCGCGGCGCATACACGCTTCCATCCATTCCTAATTTGTCTCTTCACACTTTACTCCTTTCCTTGCAAAAGAAGGATTGCAGAATCTTCACACGAAAAATCCCACACCCTCCCTAATTTTAAGATAATTTGATTATAGTAAGCGGATATATTTATTTCATCCCCAAAAACTATAGGGATTCCACAAAAAAATGGCAAAATATTTAGTTTTTTACATTTTTTGCCATCCCTCCTTCATTCGCGCCCTGTAAATACATTGCTTGCAGGAAAAAACGCAAGGCAAACAGGGATATCCTGTTTGCCTTGCGCCGGGAATGTCATGCATTGCTCAGATGCATCATTTCACAACCTTAACTTTCTTATTTTGCCCTTTATTCTTCAGCAGCTTCTGATACGTTTTCAGCTTCTTTGCAGGCACTTTGATTTTTGCCTTTTTGCTGACCCCAAAGAACGCCTTTGAGCCAACCTTTTTCAGCTTCGTGCTCTTAATAGTAATCTTTGTCAGCTTCCCATCCTTGTAGAACGCGCTCGTGCCAATGCTCTTTACGTTACTTCCAATGGTCGCGCTCTTTAACTTTTTCTTGCTCTTGAACGCATTCTTGCCGATCGATACAACCTTGAAGGACATGCCGTTATACTTCACGGTCGCCGGTATGGTTAAGGAAGTAATATTCTTGTTGGACGTTCCAGTTACCGTTACCTCTTTGGCGGACGTCGTGCTCTTAGTAATCTTATACTTCAAATTCTTGTAAGTAAAGGTCTTCTTCGCCATAACGAAAGACGCGCCCCTCTTGATGTTCTTAAAGGCATCCTTGCCAATCGTCTTCACCGCTGTTCCCTTGAAGGTCACTTTCGCCAGCGCCTTGTCATTGTAGAATGCTTTGCTGCCAATGCTGGTGACATACTTGCCAATCGCTGCGCTCTTTAACGTACCCTGATTGGTGAAAGCGCTGCTGCCAATAGACGTCACCTTAAAGGAAACATTCTTGTAAGCCACGGTGCTCGGCACTGTCAGGGACGTAACTTTCTTGCTGATTCCTGTCACGGTTACATTCTTCGCCTTGCTGCTGTATGCGGTAACTTTGTATTTCAGGCCGTTTGACGCCGTGAACACATCGCCCACTTTCGGAGCGGTTACAACCGGCGGCTTGGGGTCGTCCGGTTTGGGGCTATCCGGTTTTTCGGCTTCTTCGATAGCTTTCATCAGTTTATCCAACGCTGCCTTGATATCCGCCTCGCTGGCATTTGCATTGTTCAGTTCCTTTTCTATGTCTTCAATCACAGACTGCAATGCTGCTTTCTTCTCTGCGCTTAAGTTCTCAAGCATTGCCTTTGCCGCGTTAATTTTGTCACGCAGCGGCGCCTTAATGCTCTCCTCTTCCAGGGCTTTGTAGTCAGCCTCCGCTTTTGTAAGCACATCAAGGTTCGTAACCAGCGTCTTCTGCTCCTCTGTCAGGGCCTCATACATTGCCTTTGCCGCATTAATTTTTTCTTTGCACTCCGTTGTAAGCTCTACCTTGCCAATAGCCGCAATCTTATCGATTACCGCCTGGGCGGCCTCCTCATCGCCACCGCCTTGTGACTGTACTTTTTTCATGGAGAAATCATCAATAAAGAAGGTTACCAGCTCGTCTTTTGTCGGGTTCTCCTTATATTCCGTCTCCACTAACAGGCGCACCTTGCTCACATCAGCATCCTTGGGAACAGTATAATCCCCATACAGGTTGCCCCAGTCGTTTACCTTCAATTTCTTGGTAACCATAACTTCCTTCGTATCATTTGCCCCATATAAAATTGAGACATTGAACCCTACTTCCTGCGGCGGGTTCGGGTTATGAGCCTCCCCATTCTTGTAAATTGCCCAGCCGTCAATCGTATAGGTGTCGCCTGCCCTCACTTTACCGGTGATGTCCTGCACTGCGCCGGAGGAAGTGCTCCCTCGGTTCTCGATTTTCAAGGAACGCGCTGCGTTGTGGAATGTAGACCATCCTTCCCCTAAGGTCGCTTCGCCGTACACGCCCCATTTTCCGCCTGCATTGCCATCGTCAAAGGTCCCATTCTCAAGAATCTCTTCTCCAGAATCCAGGCCGTCTGCACGCACCAGGTTTAAAGTATATTCCCGGAAGGTACTGTGGTCCTGTGCAAATACTTTCATAGGAATGGATGTGGTCCCTTCCTTGAGGTTAAATACCTGGGGCTTCGCCTCATTCACCAGCTTGCCGTCAAGATAGAGAAGCCCGCTGCTGGTTGCCAGCTTAAAGTTCAATGTTACGCGCTCTGTCGCCAGCGGCACCTGAACGGTGTAACTGTCCTTAGAAGTCTTAATCCTGCCTGCCGACGCCGTAAGGTCTTTCAGCTCTGCATCGTTGTCATAAGCACGCATCATAAACAGCCCGTTTACAATGCGGGCGCTGTCTTCTGTGGCGCTGCCGCTTTCAAATTTTACTTTTACAATATCAAACGTGTCGTTGCCAACCTTGAGCGTTTCGGCTTTGGCAACTTCACTTGCCGGAACCGCGAACTCCTTCTTGTACATAGGCTCCGTCCCATTATTATTCTCTACCGTATAATTGAAAACTGTGGAACCAACCGTAATTTTGACGGTCTTCCCTGCGTCTTCCTTGGCAAATTGGCACACCAGTGAATTAGGCTTATTCTTATCGACCTTCATATTGTACTGGAAATATCCGCCTGCCTGTGCCCGGCGTGTGCTCCCCAGCCCGCTGACGCCAGTTTCAAAAACTGTCTTTTCTTCTTTCATCTGATGGGTAGCGTCGTTTTCATACTGCTGGTAGCCTGGCTGGATGGAATCTACAATGGCCTCTGCAAATCTTCCTTCTTCCTTTTCTGCAAGGATCTTCTCCTCAGAATTGTCCTCTGCGCTCTCAAAATACCAGTAGATGCCGTAACGCTCCTCATTTAACGTGTTGAACGGCACAAAGGTAAGGCCTTCCCCGCCAAACACAGACTCAGCATCGGTCCCGCGTATATGGAATTCCAGCTTTCCAGGGGTCTTTTCCATCTTAGCATTAATATGATTGATAAATTCCCTTGTGCTGTCCTTGCCCTGGATTGCTATAGTCTCAGTCCCAAGGATCTGTCTTACCGTCTGCCCATATGTTACCTGAAGGCGGACTTTCTCAGGACCTACTACCTTCCATGCCGGTGCGCTTAAGTTTGCGCCTGCCCAGACGGTTTCGTTCCACTCTTCTGTCCCCAGCTTAGCGGCAAGGACTGTCGGGCCATATTTGAATGCATACGCGGAAGTGTTATCCGGCAAGCCAAACGCTTTTACTTCCATAGGATAAGTAAGCTCCGCCTTATCATTGTCATTCCATGTCCTGTCTACGATGATATACTGGTTCTCTACCTTCGTTTCTGCTGCCTGCCCGTTCACCTTCACGGTTACGTCGCCGGCCGCCCAATCCGGGATACGCAGTTTTAACTGTGCTTTGACAGGCTGCGCGTCGTTTAATAAATTCACTGTGAATTCTGCCTTGTCGCTTGCCGTCACATCGCTCGTCTGTGTCAGCTTGATATTCTTCTCTTTCCATTCAACCTCAGACGCCACATACTGGTTCACGGTAATGGAATCCTCATCCTTGAAATAGATGCTGTCCCCAAGCTTCGTATAATTCTCCATCCCGGTCCCGGTACAACACCAGAACATATTGGTGGCAGGGTCGGAGGTGCCGAAGAATTTATAGTAACCGGTCGCCATCGGCGTAAAGTATGAGAATGCGCCTTCTTTATTGACGGCTCCCATGATGGCATTGCGCAGCGTATTTTCATAGTAATCCGCGTATTTCCTCTCGCCTGTGACCTTAAACAGTTCCTTGGAAAGCTTGAGCATATTGTGTGCGCAGCAGCTCTCGCAGTTGCACTGGGTCCTGATTCCATCCAGCTCATTGTCGCCGCGGAAATGCTCCATGTCGCTGGTCCCGCCTGTGATAAAAGCATGTTTCTCCACTACCAGCGTCCAGAAATCCTCCGCATATTTAAGGTAATCCGTCTCATCTGCGTTTTCCACTTCCTTCAATGCTACATAGCGGTTCAACGCGCCCAGGAATTTGGGGATAGTCGTATTGGCATGCCTGCCTTTTAAGGTATCGCCGGAACCTGACAAGATAATCCCATACAAATCCGGGTCGTCAAACTTGTGCGCCGCTTCCTTATGCTCAGCCTTGTGCGTATATTTATATAAGTCATACAGACAGTCGTTCATCCCGCCGTACTCTGTGTAGGAAACCGTCTTCTGCTGCTGGATGCTCCACTTGCTCACGCGGTTATACACCCAGTCCCCCAGTTTGGACGCCACTTCCAAGGCCTCTGTATTCCCTGTGTATTTATAGGTGTCCACAAGCCCCTGCATGGTCTTATGCATATTATACCAGGGAACCCAGGTGTTGCCCTGCGCATCCCCTTGGACGATATCAAACTGCAGTTCCACATTATTGACGTCCTGTACATTGGCCCCGAACAAGAACCCTTCTTTGGAGCCGCCGTAACTGCCGGCCGCATCCTGGCACTCTTTTAAGCCGGAAATAATATCACTGAGCTTTGCTTCCAGCTCCACGTCCCCGGTGGTCTTGATTGCCTGCGCTGCCGCTGACAGATAATGCCCGATGCTGTGCCCTGCCAAAAGGCCGTTTTCCCAGCCATTATAGCGCATGGCCCCTTTGGTATTAATTCCGGCATTTTCACGGAACCCTGCCAATGTGCGGTCTACGTCAAATTTTTTCAAAAATGCTACGTCCAAATCCTGCGCGCCTTTGTAATAGCTGTCTGTCACAGCCACCTCATCCAGCCCAAACTGCTGCTCACGATAAGCGGTATACTGATTGTCTTCCACGATAATCGGCACGCTCTTCAATACGGTAATTTGAAATTTCTTAGTGTCGGTAACCCCTTCATAGGCAATTGTCGCTTCCAACTCCACTTTTTTATCTTCATCTGTGGGGCGGATGACCTTACCTGAGGGTTTTACCACGTTCTCGTCCGAACTCTTCCAGGTTATCACGCTGCCCTTCTTGCCCTTTACAGGCAGGGAAATGCTGGAGGTAATCTTGTCTTTATCCCTCCCGCCAAATGGGTCGAGCGCCTCCGTATCCGCCGCTACGATCTCCTCGGGAGTCAGTACCTTCACATAAGCGTTGTACAATGCTTTGACTTCATCCTCGCTCGCTACCGCATTGTAAATCTCGTACTGGTCAAGGTCGAGCTTTGCATATCCCCCGCCATAACCGGGAGAGTTAAAGCCCAGATACTTATGGTCGGTATTATTTGCCTTCATTTTCGCACCGCTGGCCGCCGGTGTAGAGGGGACTGCCTCGCCATTCTTATAGAAGACAACCTTCCCGTCCGCACCGTTATAAGTCACGGCAATGTGAACCCATTCATCCACAGGGAAGAACTCTGAACGGTTGGCATTAATCGCATATTCCGTTAAAACCTCGCCATTTTTATTGGAACCTACCGATAACTTTAAGGGGCAGTTATCATTCAGGCAGGAAAGATACCACCCCTGCCCATCCCATGCCCCGCTCGGCTTATTCCACATGATAATGTGCTCCCCGGCAAGCGTTTTCGTCGCTTTAAGCCAGAAGGACACGGTCATGTTTTCCGGCTGAAGCTTCTCACTTGTGCCTAAATCAAGATAGGTACTGCCGTCCAGGGAAAGCGCAGAGTTTGACACACCTTCCGCAAACGCCGCATCTTTCTGTTTCCCATCGCTGCCATGTGCGGTTACCGGGAACTTGTTGTCAGAATTATCCGTAAGGTTGTCGTCGAACTTCAATTCCAGGACCTTTGCCGCCGCCAAGGCGCCCTGGTCCGCCCGTGCGTCATTTCCCGCTGCCAAAACGCCCATAGGCTCTGCGCAGCCCAGCATCATGGCTCCTGCTAAAAGCAGGCTCACTGGCTTCCTCCATAGAAATTTTTTCTTCATCAACACTCTTCTCCCTTCTTATTTATTATTGGTGTTTTCATTTTATTGGATAATATGATGAAATCCATCCCCATAAACTAAAGTTTTTTTACCAATCATAAAAAATATCTTTAATTTTTAATATTTTTAGTAAAAATTGGGGGTAAATTTAACTAAACAAATAGTGTGGATTCCCTCTTTTTTAGTCAAAAGATAATCCACACTATTTTCTACGTTATGTTGAGCCTCAGAAAATCAGGCATGGGGGATATTGGTAAATTCCGAAATCTCCCTGTTTATCGTCACCAAGTCATCCACACTCAGCTCATGCACACAGCTATGCCCTGTAACCCGTGCAAAAGTTTTCAGCTCCTCGCACGTCACATTGAGGTAATTTGCCACCCGCTGCGCAGACTGTTCCACCTTCAGCCGCTCCCGCAGCTTGGGGTCTTGCGTGGCAATGCCCACCGGGCAGTTGCCGGAACCGCAAATGCGGTACTGCTGGCATGCCGCCGCAATCAACGCCGCGCTCGCTACTGCCACCGCGTCGGCGCCCATGGCGAGCGCTTTCGCCACATCAGCAGACACGCGCAATCCCCCGGTAATCACAAGCGAGATATCTGAGCGCACCGCATCCAGGTATTTCCGCGCACGGTATAAGGCATAGACCGTTGGTACAGAAGTCGCCTCGCGCAGCAGCAGAGGGCTTGAGCCGGTCGCCCCGCCCCTGCCGTCAATGGTTATGAAATCAGGCTCCGCATAGACACAGTATTCCAAATCCCGCTCAATGCGCCCGGCAGCAATCTTAATGCCGATTGGCCTTCCATCTGAGCGGCTGCGAAGCATACGCACCATGTCCTTTAAATCCTCTTTGCTGTTAAGCTCCGGGAATTTGCTGGGGCTTTGTACATCCTCGCCCTGCTCCTTGCCGCGAAGCTTAGCAATCTCAGCCGTCACCTTCTCCCCCGGCAGGTGCCCGCCCATGCCGGGCTTCGTCCCCTGTCCAATCTTAATTTCGATGGCGTCGGCATTTCGCAGGTTCTCATCCGTCACACTGTACTTGTTGGGGATATATTCAAATATGTACTTATAGGAGGCTTCCCTCTCTTCCGGCAGGATTCCTCCCTCGCCGCTGCACATTGCCGTCCTTGCCATCGCCGCCCCTTTGG
>CATLBW010000044.1 GCA_949879775.1 uncultured Lachnospiraceae bacterium | reverse complement strand
CAAGGGCAACCTTAATCTCCTTGGACAATGCGCCAAAGGACATATGGGAGATGTACACCGGGCTTTCAAGGATCATCGGCTTCTTGGCATGCTTGCCAATCACAGTCATCGTGCTCACAGGCTCGTCCTCGTCAAGAGGCGGCGGGTTAAGCTGCGCGCCCAAAAGCAGGATATCATCCCAAGAGGGCATCGCCATCTTCGTCCCCATAGCCCCGCTGATGGTCTTGCCGGTCACTGCCATCTGGTGAATCTCTTCCATGTAGCGGCAGGAGGCGTCATTGCGGTAGAAATCCTTGTCATAGCTCAATTCCATGGACGAAATGTCTTCCTGTCCCTCGGCCTTTCCGCTGGTTAAATCCAGCGTGCTCACGCTGTCCCCCTCCAATGGCTCTTCCTTAAATTTCTCCTGCGGCTGATGGCAGATGGGGCATTCCTTGGGCGCGCTGTCCCCCTCATGGACATAGCCACAGACGCTGCAGACAAATCTCTTCATACGCTTCTCCTTCCTTTCCCAATTCAAAACTCAGTGTTTTTTAATATTTTATCATTTAAGCAAACGTACGGCAACCAGTTTTACAGCAGAAGCTGCTAAATGCACAAAAGGCATACGCAACGGACTGCGTATGCCCTTTATCTACATCCTTACAATTTTTGCTTTCTTCGCGCTCATCTTCTTGCCGCGGTTCCATACCGCTACATATTTCGGCTTCTTAGAAAAAGTATAGCCCACAACTTTTTTGCTGCCGGAGGTTACCGTCAAGTTATCCACATAAAACGTCCCTCTGCTCTTAGCAGCCTGCCCGGTAATTATGAGGTCCACAGAGAACGTGTACTTCGTTTTCATATTGATTTTTTTCTCCGCGTTTATATTCCCCACTTCGCTGCCGGGCGGCGTCATCGCGCCGTGAAGCGGGACATTTTTAAGAGTGATGACGTAATAGTCTTTATATTTCCCTTTTCCGCCCTTAAAAGATGCATAGGCCGACGCTTTGACCTCTTTTTGCTTTGCCTCATGCCAAGCGAGCATCTTAACCTTTCCTTTGTCATTGTGCATCACCAGCGTGACGCCCGGCCTCGTATAGCCCACAAACTTCCCTTTGCGCTCCAGCGACAGATGGAAGTCAAAGTTGATGGATGAGCCTTTTTTGCACTATTTAGCCAGGGACAGGCTGCCGCTGTAATCATGTTTTTCCAGGTAAGACGCCTGCTCCTCATTCACCAAAAGATAGTCGATTCCCTTACAGTCCAATATGGGAGATAAATCTTCAATCTCCGCATTCCAAATGTCCAGGGATTTCAGGCTTTGCATATTGCGGATTACGGAAATATCCTCTGCGGGATAAGAAATCCCTAAACTGTTAATTTTGGGCAGACGCTCCAACGGCGACAAATCCAAATCGTAAGACGACTGTATATATATGGTTCTTAAATTTTCCAATGACGACACAAAATCTATGTCTGCCCTGTGGTAATCAAACAATTGAATCTCCTCTAACCCTGAGAGCCTGGCAATGCCCTGCACGGTTTCCTCACTGGGGTTCCAGATATCCAGGCGGTGAAGGCTGGGCAGCTCCTCAAGGAATGTATAATCCCCATTGGCAACATTCAGCCTGCGCAGCGCCATCCGCTCCACAGCCGCTCCCTTAAGGCAGTCCAGGCTGGCAACCGTCATTTCATTCATAATCAGCGTCGTCAGCCTTTCACATTTCGTAAAATCCGGCAGATAACGGACGGGGTTTTTCGTGATGCAAAGCTCGCTCAGCCTTGGGAGCTTCTCAACAACCCTGAAATCTTCAATCTGGTTCCCGGAAAGGTACAGCTTGCGGATCGGCAGTCCTTCCAATGCCTCAATATCTTTAATCTGCTGATTGTAGAGATATACCTCGGA
The DNA here is from genome assembly GCA_949879775.1 of uncultured Lachnospiraceae bacterium. GTDB lineage: Bacteria > Bacillota > Clostridia > Lachnospirales > Lachnospiraceae > Petralouisia. The sequence goes on along the minus strand of CATLBW010000044.1, from coordinate 22,286 downwards.
GAGGTTCGGCATTTTTGCAAGCAGGCTGATATCCGTGATGGCCCCCTGCCCCGCGTTTGCCACATAATTTTCATCTTCATGGAACATATCTTCTGCTTCAAAATGTTTCGTCATATCATAAACTGTAGTCCCACACACCGCGACACGTACGACGTCCTTAAAATCCTCTTCTGCCACATCTTCCTTATTTAAAGACGCCGCTGCCGCCTGCAGCAGCAAATCACCTTCACCTGCCTGCTGCCCAGCGTCCTTTTCCCCCTGCCCTGCCTGCCCCTGCATGATTTCTTTGGCATCCTGCTGTGTATCTTCCTGTCCCGCCTGCTGCGCGCCGCTTCCCTTCCCCTGCTGCGCCAGTTGCCTTTGCACTTCCTTTTGCACAATATTCTCTATGGACTGCCCCGGCAAATGATTTCCCAGGAAAATACCCGCAACGAAAACAATTGCAAGGGCCATTGCCCCCGCCCAGGCACGCAGCATTTTCTTCTTCCTGCCTGGCTCTCCCTTCCTTTGCCCCGCCAGCAGCCGCCGTTTTACCTCCTCCATGGACTGAAACCTTTTCCTAGGGTCAAAGGCACAGCATTTCTCCACAATAAGACCAAGCCTGCCTGCACGCTGGCGGCAATCCTCGACCTGGTAATCCCCTGTCAGGAGATAACAGAGCACTTTGCCAAACGCATAGATATCTGTCCTTGCATCCGTCTGCGCATACCCGTACTGCTCGGGCGCCGCCGTTGCCTCCGTCCCATAAAACCTGGTGTCCTTCCTTTTATTTTTATCAAAATTCCTGGAAGCCTCAAAATCGATCAGATGCACCGTCCCAAACCTGTCCACAAAGATATTCTGTGGTTTGATATCCCTATGTATCATTGGCGGGTGGAGATGGTGCAGCTTGATTAAAATATCACAAAGCTTTCGCGCGATGTCAAGGGCCTCCCTTTTTGCCAGGAGTGGGTTACGCTCCAAATATTCCTCCAGGTTCTGCCCTTCAATATATCTGCGCAAAAGATATTCTTTGCCGCCCTCTGTCCAATATGACGTTTCTTCCTGGGGTTGCCACGCTGCCATTTCACCCCATGCTTCGCCAATGTTTGCCTGCCGCCTCTGTCCCAGAGCCTCCCTCACTCGCTCCTGCCGCCTCTGTCCCAGGGCCTCCTTAATGCGCTCCTGCTGCCTCTGTTCTATGCGCAGGTTCCCCATCTGCCCGGCATTGCCACGTTTAAGCAGGTATTTCTCCCCTGTCTCAATCCTGCGCAAAAGAAAGCTGGCATGTGTCCCTGAGACGTGTATACATGCCAGCAGCTCAAAACGCCCCGCAACCCTCTCCGGCAGCGTTTCCTTTTTTAATTGTTCTTCGCTGTATTTTTGGATAAATTCCCTCGTCCCATCCATAGATTTCCCCACGTCCCTAAAATAGCCCTAAAACAATGGCTTCTCGCCCATGTCCTTAAAATATCCCTAAAACAATGATTTCTCGCCCACCTCCGACAGCAAATCTTCCACTTCCTCAATGCTGTAACGGTGCTCAATGCCATAAATAATCGCCGCATCGAAACGGATTCTCGGATAAAGCTCCTGCTTTTCACCCATCTTCAACAGCCGCTGCGTCTCCTCTAACGTCAATCTGAACACAATGGCAAAACGCAGCAAGATAACCCTGGTCGGCTTCCTCCTGCCATTAAAAACCTGGTAGCCATAAGACGGCTCGAGCAGCAGCATGTCAATGGCACGCTTAACCTCGACTTTTTTCTCAGACAGAATATCTTTCATCATACTGCTGGCATCCGTGCTCCCTTCTTTCAGGCTGCCCACAAATTCCTCCCGCCGCGACCGTTTTATCTGATTCATCAATTCATCCGTGCTTTTCATAAACCCCGCTTTCCTCCTGATCGTTCCTGATAAGGTTTTATACTGGATGCCAGATAAACCTGCCATAAGTATAACACAATTTGCAGGCAGGGATGTGTGCAAATCTGCACACTCCCCTCTGAATACAGTAATCAGCCAATCAACACTTTTTTGCCTTCAAACGCAAACCCATATTTTTTTACCCTGTCTGCCGCAAACCCTTTTCCTTCCAACATCGCGGCATATCTTTTATCCTCTATCTGCTGCAATGCCGCGTCTACCGTATCCTCCAAGCCCTTTTCTTTCTGGGGATTATGAACTTTGAATTCCAGGACGAAAGCATCATCCTCTTTATTGTGAGGCTCCAACATCACGTCATACCTGCCAAATCCACTCTCCCGGTTGGAGGTCATCGTATAGCGGCCCGTAAGCTCCACCATCAGACCCAGCACAAACCCATGGTAGAAACGCTCAGGCTCTGCGCCGCCCCCCGTGCCAAAATAGCTGAACGTCTTCATCGCCACACGGTCCATATAGACATTCATGGCGTCCACATCCCCCAGCAATAATGCCTGGATAAAATCATTATAGTTTGACTCTTCCCTGGCAAACCACCCACGCACCATACTGTAAAACATCCGCTGCGTTTCATGGTTGACTAACGCCAGCTCATACATAGGCTCCCTGCACGTCTCAATCTGCTCTGGACGCTCCATGTCCAAAACCTTCAGGTAACCGCTTGCCACAAGCAGGCTCCAGACTGCCATTTCATTGTTATCCAGTTGGCTGAATACAATCTGCTCATCAATCGGGCATTTCAGGCGCTCCCCATTCAACAATCTCTCAAAGTACAGTTTAAGCCCCCAGCTTCCCTCTCGGATCACTTTGCCCACCAGGCTGTTCGCACTGGTATTCGCCCAATAAGCGCCGTATTTTTTCTTATTAAGAAAATTCAAAATCGACCATGGGTTGTAAATATCCTGGATATTTCCAAATATAAAACCATCGTACCAATACTTTACCTGTTCTTTTTCTTTTTCCAGCCCACATTCTTCCAAAGCTGTAAAAACTTCTTCCTCTGTAAACCCAAAAGAATCAGCATATTTGTCTGAAGTGGTTGTTACAACTTCCAAATTATTCAAATCTGAGAAAATTGACTCCTTGCTCACCCGGCTTATCCCCGTCATCACCGCCCGCCCCAGCCATGGGTTGGTTTTAAACGTAGAATGAAACAGGCTTCTGGTAAAGGCAACCATTTCCTCCCAAAATCCGTGGACATAAGCCTCTTGCATAGGCGTGTCATACTCGTCCAAGAGGATAATCACTTTTTTCTCAAAATACCGACACAAAAATTTTGACAGCCTGTGAATCGCTATCGTAGCTTCAATTTCCGGCATATTGGCTGAAACGCCTCTAAAATACCCCTTCTCCTCCTCTGAAAGCAAATCGCTTTCCAGCAGGAAGCGGTTATCATTGTATAATTCTGTTATAATCTGGCAGATACGCTGAACCGATGATTTATAATCCATTTCTTTTACATTGGCAAACGAAAAGCTAATGACCGGATATGTCCCCTGGAGCTTCCGATATACTTCATCCTCCCAGATGGACAGCCCTTCAAATAACGCACCGCGCCCAGCATGCTTGACAGAGAAGAACTGCTCTAACATGCTCATATTCAAGGTCTTCCCAAAACGCCGGGGACGGGTAATCAAGGTCACACTGTCGCCACTTTCCCACCATTCCTTAATAAACTTGGTCTTATCTATATAAAAGTAATCATTTTCAATAATCCCATCAAAACTTTGGATGCCAATTGCAACTGTCCTTGCCATAAATACCTCCTAAAAAGCCCGCTATACTTTCCGTAAGTATAGCGGACCTCCCGTTATTGTGCCAATCTGTATCTCCTATCCCACAGCCCCTATCAGCTCATTGATATCTTCCACATTATATTCTTCCATATATTCACAAATTCCCTCTATAATTTCCAGCGTGACCTGCGGGTTGCGGAAATTGGCTGTGCCGACAGACACCGCGCTGGCGCCCGCTAAAATCATCTCAACCGCATCCTCCGCCGTAAGGATGCCTCCCATGCCGATAATGGGAATATCCACTGCCTGGGCTGCCTGATAGACCATGCGCACGGCAACCGGGTGTATCGCCGGGCCGGACAGCCCGCCGGTCTTATTGGCAAGCGCAAATTTCCGTTTATGGATGTCTATCTTCATGCCGGTGATGGTGTTGATTAAGGACAGCGCATCCGCTCCTCCTGCCTCAGCCGCCTTCGCCATCTCGGCAATATCCGTCACGTTCGGGCTGAGCTTCATAATAATTGGCTGCTTCGCACACTTCTTCACTTCCTTTGTGATAGCTTCCACAGACTTAGCGCTCTGCCCAAAAGCGATGCCGCCCTCCTCCACATTGGGGCATGAGATATTAATCTCCAGCATGTCCACCGGCTGGGAGGCAAGGCGCTCCACTACCTCACAATAATCTTTCGCCGTCCTGCCGCAGACATTGACAATAATCCGTGTGTCAAATTTTGCCAGAAAAGGGATGTCCCGCTCCACAAACAGGTCAATCCCAGGATTCTGCAAGCCTACCGCATTGAGCATCCCACCGTAAGTCTCCGCAACCCTCGGCGTGGGGTTGCCCATCCATGGCACGTTGGCAACACCTTTCGTGACTACTGCCCCAAGCTTGTTTAAATCCATGAATTCTGAGAATTCCTCGCCGGAACCAAACGTCCCCGACGCTGTCATGACAGGGTTCTTCAGTTTTACACCCGCTAAATTAACCTCTGTAACCATCAGAACTCCACCTCCTCTGCACGAAATACAGGCCCTTCCTTACAGATTCGCTTGCTATTTACATTTGTATGCGCATCCTTTTCCTTAGACTTGCAGACACAGCCCAGACATGCGCCAATCCCGCATGCCATACGCTCCTCCAAAGAAACCCAGCACTCTATCCCCTTCTCCTTCGCATATGCCTTAACTGCGCGGAGCATAGGCATAGGACCGCAGGCATAGATAATCTCCGCCTCTAAGCCGTTCTCCCGAATCGCATCCATGACATTCCCTTCCGTGCCGTAACTGCCATCCTCTGTCGCCACATACGGGCTGCACAGCCGTCTGAACTCCTCCTGCAAAAACAGGGAATCCTGATAGCCCAAAATCAACTGTTTCTCACACTTTAATTCTTTGGCAAGCTGCAGCAGCGGCGGTATGCCAATGCCGCCCCCGATTAGGAATGCCTTTTTCCCTTTCAGCGGAAACCCATTCCCCAAAGGGCCTACAATGTCAACGCTTCCTCCGGTACGCATCCTGGAAAATTCTTCTGTCCCCTTCCCCTGCACGCGATATACAATCCGCAGCGCTTGGTCTGCCCGGTCAATCTCACAGATACTGATAGGCCTCGGCAAGAGCCTGCTCCCCTCATGGCAATATACGGAAATAAACTGCCCCGGCTTCGCGCTGCCGGCAATTTTGTCCGTCTTCAGCCACATACTGTAAATTCCGTAGGAAATTTCTTCCTGACGGATTATCACTGCCTGTTCTTTAAACCTTTCCGCCATACTATTCTCCTGCTTTTACTTATCCTTATTTATATTAAGAACGAATATCCATTTTCAAGAACGCCTCCAGCGTCCTTGCGGCGGCGTGCGGGCCAGCTTTGCTGACGATACTCCTCTTCGCACGCCTGCCATACCCTATCTGATATATTCTGCACAAACCTGCTCCATACCCTTCATCGCTGCGCCAATGCGCTGTCAATGTCCTTCGCCATCGCTTCCACCGCTGCCCTGGACGCCTCTGCAAAGTTCTCTTCCCCGTACTTCGCATATTGCTCCTGCTTATATGCGGCAATGATCCCCCTCGAAGAGTTCACAATCGCCCCCAAACCATCATCATTAAAGAAATGCACTAAGTCCGCGCCTTTGCCGCCCTGTGCGCCGTACCCCGGCACCAGGATAAAGCTCTTTGGCATAATTTTACGCAGGGCCTTGCCCATCTCGGGATAAGTCGCCCCCACCACGGCTCCTATATAGCTGTAACGCTTGCCCATGCAGCCTGCGCCCCACTCCGCTACTTTCTCGCCTACCAGCTCATACAAGGGCCTCCCGTCAATTAGCTTGTCCTGAAATTCACCGCTGGATGGGTTGGACGTCTTCACTAATATAAACAGGCCTTTCTTCTCTTCCCGGCAGACGTCCACAAACGGTTTCACGCCGTCCGTACCCAGATAAGGGTTCACTGTCACAAAATCCTCGCCAAGGGGCGCATATGTTTTGCTGCCCACCGTCACAACGCCGATATGCCCTGCTGCATAAGCTGCTGAAGTGGAGCCGATATCCCCACGCTTGATATCGCCGATCACCACTAACCCCTTCTCATGGCAGTAGTCGACCGTCTTTTTAAATGCCAACAGGCCGGGAATCCCAAACTGCTCATACATGGCAATCTGTGGCTTCACCGCCGGGACCAAATCAAACGTATGGTCCACAATCTCTTTGTTAAACTGCCAGATTGCCTCAGCAGCTCCCTCTAATGTCTCGCCGTATTCTGCAAACGCTTTCTTCTGTATATGCGCCGGGATGTAATTCAACATAGGGTCTAAGCCCACCACAATCGGCGCATGGGTCTTCTCAATCTTCTCTATCAGCCTGTCAATCATATTCATGTCCTCTCAAATATCACTCTGCCATTGACAATTGTAGCCATCACCATGCCCCTTACCCTCTTACCGACAAACGGCGTGTTCCTTCCTTTGGAGCAGAATTTATCCGGATCAATCACATATTCCTTCTTAGGGTTAAATACTACAAGGTCCGCAATCTTCCCTTCTTCCACGACGCCCTTGTCAAGCCCTAAAATCTTTGCTGGGTTATAGCTCATCTTCTCCGCCATCTGCACAATGGTCAGATAGCCTTTTTCCACCAGCTCCGTCATTGTGACCGCTGCCGCTGTCTCCAGCCCTACAATGCCAAACGGCGCTTTCTTTATGCCTACGCCTTTCTCAATAGGCGTATGCGGCGCATGGTCTGTGGCAATCACGTCAATAATGTCCGCCTTTAAGCCCTCCCGCAGCGCCTCCATATCTTCTTTAGTCCTCAGCGGCGGGTTCATCTTATAATTGGCGTCATCCCCCGGTATGTCGCTGCTTGTGAGGGCGAAGTGGTGCGGGCATACCTCCGCCGTGACGCGGATTCCTTTCTTCTTCGCCGCCTCTATCATCCAAACGCTGTCTTTCGTGGAGCAGTGGCACAAGTGCAGGGCTGCGCCCGTATCTTTGGCCAACATAATGTCACGCGCCACAATCACATCCTCCACCACATTGGCAATCCCGGCAAATCCCATCTTTTTCATGGCCTTGTCCGCATTGACGACGCCCTTCCTAACCATATTGGCATCCTCACAGTGGGCAAGCATAGGGATGTCATACTTGACAGCAAGCGTCATTGCCTCCCTGTATAGCTGGGCATTCATTACCGTCTTGCCGTCCTCGCTGAGAGCCGGGATTCCCGCCTCTACCATCGCCTCAATGTCCGACAGCTCTTCCCCTCTCTGCCCTTTGGTAATGGCGCCAGTCTGCAAAATATTGACAAGGCGCATGTCCTTCGCCTTATTATGGACATAATTTACCACATCAGCATTATCCACAACCGGCTTGGTATTCGGCATGGCAACGATTGTCGTAAAACCACCGTGCGCTGCCGCCCTGGCCCCAGTCTCTACCGTCTCCTTGTGCTCCTGCCCCGGGTCGCGCAGGTGCACATGCATGTCAATAAACCCCGGCATCACATAACAACCTTCGGCATCTACAACCCGGTCTGCTTTTACCTTCTGTTTCGGTGCAATCTTCTTAATAATCCCATCCTCCACAAGCACGTCCGCTGCTGTTTCTGTCTGATCTGCGGGATTGATTACCGTCCCATTCTGAATAAGTAATAACATGTCAAAAATCCTTTCTGAATTGTTATGGTATTCTCCATTAATTCTGCCCTGATTTCACGCTTGCAGGCAGATTCTTCCTGTATAATCTTATTTTAACACAGAAGAAAAGGAGGGGCAACCTTCTTTCCCCAATTAACACGGAATTTGGTTTCCGTGAAAAATACCGGAAACGCTTGAAAAAACAGAAGCATCTGTTAAAATTTTATAATGGTAAATGTATACGATACTTGTACGACAGGAAGACGATAAGATGAAAACAAATACAGGACGGTGCGAAAGACACCTCGACCATCCCTTAAAGGGATATAGCGCGGATATTTTATTTTTCGGCATTACTATTTTTATCCCGCTGTTTATGGAAAATGGCTACTTAAACTTAACGCAGGCAAAAGCCCATGCCATATACGTAACTGTTGTTTTCTCCGCGCTTGCACTGGGAATCTCAGCAGCCTTGGTGCAAAAAGACGGGTGCGCTGCACAAAGGACACGCAAACTTTATGCGATAGATTATATTTTACTCGGTTTTGCATTAATTTTATTATTATCCACGCTGTCCTCCCAGAACATAAGGGAGGCTTTCTTTGGCAGCGCCGGCTGGCGTGTCGGCTCTGCCGCAATGCTCTCATTGATCTATGTTTATTTTATGGTATCCAACCATTATAATGTCTCTATCAATGCCTGGATATTCGTCCTGGCAGCTAATACTGCCATTTTCCTATTGACCATTTTCCATTCAATGGGCATTGATGTGCTGGGGCTTCATAAAAAAATTGACCCCGCGCAATTTTATCTCTACGTCTCAACGCTGGGAAACGTAAACTGGCTCTCAGGCTACCTATGCCTCATGCTTCCGGTATTTTTTGTGTTTTTCCTGCTGTCCGCGCGGCGTACGCAAACGCTCCTATTTGGAAGCGTGCTCCTTCTTGGCCTGTCCAATGTATTGCTATGTGGAAGCGACAGTATTTTCCTCGGCATATGGACATGCACATTCTTTGCGCTCCCCTTCGCCTTAAAAGAACTTAGACGGGTGAGAAAGCTTGGGGTATTGTTCCTCGCCTTTGGGATAAACGCCCTGCTTATTGGCTGCCTCCCGGCATTTGCAGAAAAAAAGGACGCCATGCATGGTGTTTTTTCCGTCATCCTGGATTGGAAAGCTGCGCTCGCCATTTCTCTCTTGGGGCTTTTTTGCTGCTTCGCCCTTCCATTATGGTGGAAAAAATTGTCCGGACAAACCTTAAAAAAAATCACCCTCGCCTTAGAGCTATTGATGCTTATTTCTTTATTTGCGATGATTTTTATGTTTGTCAAATCATATGATGAAAGTTGGGGGAATTACCGCGGACGTATTTGGAATACTTCTGCCGAAGTATTCCAATGCCTGAATTTAAAGGATAAGCTTATCGGCGTAGGCCCAGAGATGCTTCGCTATTATTATAATGGCCTGACCTCCCATTCACAAATCGTCCTGACGGCGCACAACGAATTCCTGCAATGGCTCCTGACAACCGGTATCTTGGGGGCTGCCTGCCAGGCGGCGATGTCCTTATGGCTGATAGCCTCTTATTTCCGCTGCCGCTGTTGGGAGCATAAGAATATTGCTTTTTTCCTTCCTCTCATGGCTTATCTCGGCCAGGCGACGGTAAACAGCCCAAATGCCATGAATATTGCTTTATTCTATCTGTTTCTTGCCCTATACCGAAAATCCATCGACGCCCTGGGCAATTAACGCCGCCATTAGGAACTGTAGAAAAATAAGTGATGCAAATTGCGCAGGATATTTCTTCGAGAGTATAGTGCAAAAAACGTAGGCGTAGTGGGCTACAACGAGGCTTTTTGCACTGTGCTATCGGAGAAATAGACAAGCCAAGATGCGTCATTTATTTTCCTACAATTCCTTACCTTAGCCTGCTGCACTCATACCTTTGCATCGTGCGCAGGCACGCCTTAAGCTCTTCATACCGTATATCCAAGGGCCCTTCTTCAATGACAACATCCAAAACCACCGCCATGTTATTAATCATGCGGTCTGTGACCTCTCCGCGCATAGTCGCCAGAATGTTATATTTCTCCTCACTTGTGTCAGCGTCAAAAAACGCCATCATTTTCTCTTCAACGCTCATTTCCTTTTGAGGTGCAGCCAGCCCTGACGGCTCCTGCCCTGGCATTTCCAGCTTAGGCAGCCCCTGTCCCGCCAAATTTTGCTTCGCAGGCCCTTGCACGGGCCCATCCTCCCTCGCAGGCTCCTGCCCCTCTTCCTTGAACTCCACCCACTGGAAACGGTACTTCTGCTCCGCCTGCGGGTATTTCTGCCTGTCCACCAGGCTGACAAACATGGACCAGGGACGCACATACGTCTGAAACGTCCCATACAACGCCTGATAGACCACCATCTTTTCGCCCGTCTCTGCGTGCTGCGCGATGGCGATGACCTGATATAATTTATTCTTAAAATGCAAATACTTTTCTCCCGGCCTGGGGTCTGATTGTGGCATAAACTTCCTCTTTTCCTCCAAGTGTCCCCTTGGATGATTTATTATTCTATAGCCGCTTGACAAGCTTATTGATATCGACTTTTTCACCGATTACCATTAAATGCTCGTCGGATTGGAACACATAATCTGCGCTTGGCAAAAGCATGCTCTTGCCTTCCCGTTTAATGCCCAGGATGTTGGCATTGTATTTCGCCCGGAAATCCATTTCCTTGATAGACTTGCCTACCCATTCCTCTAAAGGCTGAATCTCATAAATGGAATAATCCCCAACTTCCATATAATCATATACATGGTTGGCGCTGACTTTCACTGAAATCCGCTTCGCTATGTCCCGGTCAGGGTAAACCACTTCGTCGGCGCCGTTCCTGAGCAGGAATTTTGCCTGGATATCCCTGGTGGCCTTACTGATGACATAGGGCGCGCCCAACTCCTTTAACTGGCTGGTAATTTCTAAGCTGCTCTGGAAATTCGTGCCGATGCACACGAAACAGATATCAAAGTTGGCGACGCCAAAGCTGCGCAATACTTCCTCCCTGGTGCAGTCAGCAATCTTGGCGCTGGTGACAAGCGAGAGGATATCCTCAAGGTTCTCCTCCCTCTCATCCACTGCCATGACGTCATTTCCATTTTTAACCAAATCCATACATAAGTGCTTTCCAAACCTTCCAATTCCAATAACTAAAATTGATTTCATTTTTTTCTCCTAATTTCATCAAAAAGCATTTGCCTTCCTTCTTTGGTAGTGGCACGCGACGCTTCGCGTCACCTGCCAATTCGTCGGAAGGCATTCAAGAAATGCTTCGCATTTGCCTTGCTCACGGGTAATGTCACGCGACGCTTCGCGTCACCTGACAGCTCGGAGCAAGGCATTTCTATAAATGCTTCGCATTTGCCTTGCTTACGGGTAATGTCACGCGACGCTTTGCGTCACCTGACAGTTCGGAGCAAGGCATTTCTATAAATGCTTCGCATTTGCCTTGCTCCTACCCAATAGTGATTCTCTCAATGGGCAGCTTCACCGGGGCGCTGTGCCTTTTCTCCGTAAATGATAGGGCAAAAGACATGCTGCCAATCCTCCCGCAATACATGAGGAATATCAGCATATATTTTGAAAAAACTGTGACCTGACGAGTAATCCCGGTAGAGATACCCACCGTGCCGATGGCGGAAAATACCTCCATCAAAATATCGGAGAGCGGAATCGCTTTCTCCACGCCTGCCATCAGCAAGGTGCAGCCTACGGCAAGCAGGAGGTTGATGGAAAATACAGTCGCCGCTTTCTTAATGCAGTCTTCATCCATCCTCCTGCCAAAGATATTTAACCCGCTTTGGTTGCGCAGGGTAGACCAGGCATACAAGAGAATCACCACCATGGTCGTCGTCTTGATGCCCCCTGCAGTGGAGCCGGGGCTTCCCCCGATAAACATCAGCACCACTGTCAGCATCCTGCCAGCCTCTGTATACGCCCCCGTATCTATGGTATTAAAGCCGGCTGTGCGGGGTGTGACGGCGCCAAAGACCGATGTAAGGAACTGCCCCTTGGCATCAAGCCCACAAATGTTCTGATACTCAAAAACGTAGAAGCAGACGCTCCCCGCCAGGACCAGGATAAGGGACATTGCCAGCACAATCTTGGTATGCAGCATATATTTCTTGATATTCCATTTATGCCTGGAGATATCATCCCAGACAATAAACCCAATGCCGCCGATTGTAATCAATGCCATAACCACTAAATTGACCAACACATCATCGTAGTATAGGGTCAGGGAACTGTAGGGTTCAAACCTTCCCATCAAATCAAAGCCAGCGTTACAAAATGCCGAAATGGAATGGAAAATGCCATACCATATCCCTTCTGCGACGCCAAACTGCGGGATAAAGCGAATCATCAAAAGCGCTGCGCCAACCCCTTCAAAAACCAGTGCATAACGCACAATTTTCAGCGTCAGCCGCACCGTGCCGCCAATCTGTAAGGTGTTCACGCTCTCCTGGATAAGGTTACGTTCCTTAAGGCCGATACGCCGTTTCAGAAAAATAGAAAAACATACGCCAATGGTAATAAACCCCAGGCCGCCAATCTGAATCAGCACAAGGATTACAGCTTGTCCAAACAGGCTCCAGCCGGTATATGTGTCTACCACTGCCAGCCCTGTCACACAGGTGCTGCTAGTAGCCGTAAAAAACGCGTTGAGGAACCCGCAGCACTCACCGCCTTTGGATGCAATGGGAAGCATCAGTAAAATTGTCCCCACCGCGATAATCAATAAAAACCCCAGGGCAATAGTCTGCACCCTGCTCAATCTCTGTACCATAAAATCTCCTCTAAGGAACTGCAAAGAAACAGTCCCTAAGCCTCCGTCAAGGGAAAAGGAGCATTCCGTGACCCTTGTAGAGACCACAAAACACTCCTTCGTGCTTAATGCTTAGTATTTTCCAAATTCACCATCCAGGGAAATAATGCGCTCATTCTCCTCCGACTTATCCAGTGACGTACTCTGTATCGGGGCCACATTAGAGATATTGCCTCCTTTGAGCTTATACTGCCCAATCATGGTACGCAGGGACATCGCCTGGTTAGACAGCTCCTCGCTGGCTGCCGCACATTCTTCACTGGTTGCGGAATTAGTCTGGACTACCTGAGATACCTGGCTGATTGCCTGGTCTATCTGGCTAACTGCCGTCGCCTGGTCATTGGACGCTACGGCAATGCTGTTAATCAGGGATACAATATTGTCTACCTCACCAAGAATCTCTGACAAGGATGCAGCCGTTCCTTCGGCAAGCTTAGAACCTTGTTCTACCTTCTTGATTGAGTCTTCAATCATCTCCGCCGTCTCGCTGGCTGCAGATGCACTCTTGCCAGCAAGGTTCCTAACCTCTTCAGCTACAACGGCAAAACCTTTGCCATGTACGCCTGCTCTTGCTGCCTCAACGGCTGCATTTAAGGCAAGGATATTCGTCTGGAATGCAATATCGTCAATTACTTTAATAATCTTAGAAATATTCTCAGAAGATTCGTTAATCTCTGTCATTGCACCAATCATGTCTTTCATATGGCCATCGCTTTCCATAGCTTCATTCTTCATGCTATGTACAGATTCATTGGCCTGATTTGCTTCTTCCGCATTACGTTTCGTACGCTCTGCAATCTCTGTAATGGAAGCCGTTACCTCCTCGATTGCGCTGGCCTGCTCCGTAGAACCTTGTGCTAATGCCTGGCTGGCATCCGATACCTGCTCTGCACCCATGGAGAGCTGGATGGAAGAATCACGGATTCCAGAAAGCATCTGGTTATTCTCTTTGAAAATGCTTTCAAATGCATTGCCTAATACATCCTGGTCTCCCTTAACTTTTACATCTACGTCAAGGTTACCCTGAGAAAGATGGTTGGCAATTTCCGCCTGGTACTTTATAGTATCTACAATTTTCTTAAAATCATCTACCAATTCACCAAATTCATCTTCACGGTATTTTTCTAATTGGACGTCTACCCTGCCGTCCGCAATTTCCATAGCAGCAACGCTCAGCATTCTCATGTTCCTTTGGATATCTTTAAGGAGCGAAGCCGCCATAATAAGAGTAATGATAATGGCTACGGCTACCAGAGCGCACATGAATAACTCTGCATTCCTCACATATGTTTCGGATACATCATTCTTCCTGACTGACGTTAATGTGTTAATCCCAATAAAGGCAACCAGCCCCGTCAAAAATATTACAATTGCAAAACAGCCAATCAAACGTGTCTTTAATTTCATATTTTTCATTTTCTCTCTTCTCCTTTACCTTTATGCCTCTACAACTTCGCCCGTGGGAGCAGACTCATCAAAAGCTTCTACATCCTCGTCCCGGATGAGCTTCTCCGGGTCAAGCAACAGCTTGACTTCATTGTCAACCCTCGCCAACCCAAATACATATTTGCTGTTCCCGGCAGTAGACTGCGAAAGGGATGGCGGAAGGATAATCTCCTTTTCATCGACGGTAATAACTCCCGCAATCTCATCTACAATCAGCCCTACAACTGTCGACTTAACGCCAATTACGATAATGCAGGTTCGGTCAGTGTACGCGCGGGGCTCCTGCCTGAGCCTCACCCTGACGTCAATTACCGGAATAATTTTCCCTCGGATATTAATCAGCCCCCGGATATAGTCTTCTGTCTCCGGAACTGCCGTTATGGACTGAATTCCTACAATTTCATCCACGTACGTTATGGCGATGCCATAGCATTCATCTGCAATCTGGAATGTCATGAACATGCCCTTTTGGGTATCGCCCCTGCCATCCAAATCATCCATCAAATCCAATTCATCTGACATATCCTACTTTTTCTCCTCTCCGGCAATCAAGCCTGCAATATCAAGAATCAATGCAATGCTTCCATCCCCAAGCTGCGTGCATCCGGATAATCCCTGAACCTTCTTGATATAGGAAGGAATCGGTTTCACCACGATTTCCTGCTCTGCAATAAGCTGGTCGATGAAAACACAGACATTTTTATTCTCATGCTCTAACACCACTACAATTCCATCCTCAATCTCCGATATGGAGTCGTCTAAATGATATCTGCGGTTCAAGCGTATAAAAGGATAACACTCTTCGCGGAGCATAATGTATTCTTCCCCGTCCGGCTCCTTCACCAGCATATCTTTGGTGACCCTGACAAACTCCTTAATGTCATTGGTCTCAATGACAAACGTAGAGTTCCCTACCTGCATGACAATGCCGTTTATAATTGCCAGTGTCAGCGGGATTTTCATCGTCATCTCGCTGCCGCCGCCCTCTACGCTGTCAATCTCCAGATTGCCGCCCACGGCCTGGATATTTTTCACCACAACATCCATGCCCACGCCACGGCCGGAATATTCAGTGACCTGCTCCTTAGTCGAAAATCCGGCAAATGTGATAAACTGGTAAATTTCCTTCTCGGTAAACTCTGACATGGCACGGTTGCCAATCAGGCCATTATTCCTCGCCTTTTCATACAATTTCTGTTTGTTGAGGCCTTTGCCGTCGTCGCGGACAATAATGTATACCTTGCCGCCCTCGTTCTTCGCCTCAAGGGTAATCTTACCCCGGGGATTCTTCCCTGCCGCAAGGCGCTCCTCCTTAGATTCAATCCCATGGTCTACGGAGTTACGTACCAAATGCATCAATGGGTCAGAAATATGTTCGATAATGTTCTTATCTACCTCTGTATTCTCTCCGATAACCTCAAGCTCAATGTCCTTGCCCAGCTTCCTGGACACATCGAAAACGATTCGGTTCATCTTCTGGAACGTATTTGTCAAAGGCATCATGCGCATGGACATGATCACGTCCTGAAGCTCTGTGGTAATCTTAGAGAGCTGGCTGGCTGACTTCTGGAAATTTGAAAGCTCCAGCCCCGGCACTTTCAAATCAGGGTTCTGAAGCACAGTCGCCTCAGAAATAACAAGCTCGCCAATCATGTCCATCAACGCGTCAAGCTTATCTACATTGACGCTGATATATGTCTGCTTCGGCTGCTGCTTCGGCTGGTTCTTTGCCAGCTTCTTGCTCTTGCCTGCCTCCTTGTTCTTAATGACGTAATCCCCAGGCGCCGGCTCTTTTTTCTCCGGTTTTTTCTCTTCTTCCTTGTCCTTGTCATCCAATTCGATGACAATTGGGTGGTCCTCCGCCTCATGGAAGCCCATCTCAAATTCCTGTTTCGTACAGTCATTGATTTCCACGCGCTCCATGCCGGAAGTCTCGCCAATAGCGCCTTTCACCTCATCTTTGGAACACTGGCACTGCACCAGCATATGGAATCCGTCTTCCAAAATCACATCGCCGCTGGCTTCATTGGTGATAATGTCATCGGGTATATATTGTATATCCTCTGCTATTTCTTTCAAAGCATATACGGCTGTGTAAGCACGTATATTGCACATCTGGGTATCGCTGCGCCAATAAATTGAAACCTTGTAATACTTACTGCTCTCACTTCCCGTAGGCGCAATATAGAACTGGTTAGGCTCCACATAAGTATTCTCCGGGGGCAGTTCCTCACCTTTCTGGGAGATCCCGGTTTTAATTTTTGTCAGGAATTTGTCAATCTCTTCTACAAGCTTGCTCTCATCGCCATCCGGAGTATCGCCGCTTTTGATTTTCTCCAGCTCCCCAGTGATGAAGTCAGATACCTCCAGCACATGATCTACCAACTCCAGATGCGGAACATTCTCTGGGTGAGATTCTCTCAGATAATAAAATACATCCTCCAGTTTATGGGACACTTTCGTGATATTTTCATACATCATAATGCCGGAAGAACCTTTAATGGTATGCATAACACGGAAAATCTCATTGATGGATTCTTCGTCAAAACATTCCTCATCCTTCTTCTCTAGTACCGTGCTGTCAAGGGTCTCCAAAAGCTGCTCACTCTCATACAAGAACATATCCAGCATGCTGTCTGTGTTGAAATCTTCTCCCATTTTCCCGCCTCCTTTCTTCTACGATGTAATCTTTGCTCAATTTATCAGCTCCAACTTCTTCAATATTTTCTCAAACTTGTCTAAATCAATGGGCTTGCCGGAATAAACCGTGCATCCCAAATCAAAAGCTGCCTTTACGTTACGCTCCTCATTAAGGGCGGTCGTCATAATAATCTTCGCGCCAGCATTCCCCACAATCCCGCGCTCCTTCTCAATGTCACGGATTGCTTTTAACGCCTGGTAGCCATCTAAAACAGGCATCATCACATCAAGGCAAATCAAATCATACGGTTCCCCATCCTCCAACGCCATGAGAAATGCATCCACTGCCTCTTCGCCATCAACGGTAATATCGCAGTCGCCGTATTTTCCCAAATAATTTGACATGAATTTGCGGCTCGCAAAATCATCCTCAGCCAATAAAATCTTCATGAATCCTCTCTCCTTTCTATGGTTGCGGCACGCGCCGCTTCGCGCCACCTGCCATCTTTAATTGGTCTTCAGCAAACCGTATATTTTATTTGTTATACTTGAAAGCTCCATCTGATACTGGACTGCCCCAATATCATATGCAACCTTAGGCATCCCATATACCACGCATGTGGACTCATTCTGCCCAATCGTAGTGGCCCCCGCCTTACGCATCTCCAAAAGGCCGTTGGCGCCATCGCCGCCCATTCCGGTAAGGATTACGCCTAACGCACCCCTCCCTGCCGTCTTGGCAACCGATGAAAAAAGGACATCCACAGAAGGGCAATGGCCGCTGACTTTCTCCCCGGCCTTGCATTCTACCTGATAAACGCCATTTACCTTTACCAGGCGCATGTGCTTATCCCCCGGCGCTATCAATACACGCCCCGGAAGCACCCGGTCGCCTGTAACCGCTTCTTTCACTGCCACCTGGCACTGGTTGTTCAAGCGGTTTGCATACATCTCCGTAAACCCTGGCGGCATATGCTGCACAATCACCACGCCCGGAATATCTGTCCTAAATTGCTTCACTACCTCAAAAATTGCCTCTGTGCCTCCCGTGGAAGCTCCTATGGCAATTACCATATCTTTTTTGATGGCGGACACCCCATTTACCGGATAAGACTCTACACGCTTTAAATTGCCGACCTTGACGGTAGACGCAATCTTTATCTTTGTACCCAGTTCCTTTCTTATGAAATCGCTGACCTTGGCACGGTTCACAGTACTTGGCTTGCACACAAAATCCACTGCACCAGCTTCCATGGCGTCAAACACCCGGGCGTCCAAAGCGCTGATTACCACTACGGGCAGCGGATATTGCGGCATCAGCTTCCTCAGGAACTGGATTCCGTCCATCCTGGGCATCTCCACATCAAGCGTCATTACATCCGGACGATATTCTATAATTGCATCCCGCGCTGCGTAAGCATCCCCTGCCTGCGCCACAACTTCTAAGTATGGATCGTCACTCAAGCTCTGTACCAGCAAATTACGAAATAGTACA
This sequence comes from uncultured Lachnospiraceae bacterium, assembly GCA_949879775.1. GTDB lineage: Bacteria > Bacillota > Clostridia > Lachnospirales > Lachnospiraceae > Petralouisia. The sequence goes on along the minus strand of CATLBW010000044.1, from coordinate 4,054 downwards.
GAATCATCCACCACTAACACTCTGATCTTCTTCATCTGATTCTCCTACTCTCTATTTCTGATAGATTGACGGCTCGACATACTTAAACGCTGTACCCTTCCTGTTAAGCGCCTCAGTCGTTCCAATAAATAAATAGCCTCCCGGCTCCAGGAAATCGTATATTTTACGAAGTAGCTGCAGCTTTGTGTCTTCATCAAAATATATCATAACATTTCGCAAAAAAACCACATGGAACGGCCTTCTGAACGGAAGTGGGTTCATCAAGTTAAACTGCCTGAAAATTACTTCATCCCTCAATTCCTGCTTAACCTGATATTCCTCCTCATTCAGCTTATTGAAAAACCTCCTGCGCCATTTCTCAGGCAGCGGCTCTATCTGCTCCGCCAGATATTTGCCCCGCTGCGCATGCTGAAGTACCTTGGTCGAAATATCAGTTGCCAGGACCTTCGTATCCCAGCCATGGTCAAGCCCAAAAAAGTCCTGCAACACCATGGCAATTGTGTATGGCTCTTCTCCCGTTGAGGACGCCGCAGACCAAATCCGCAGGTCTTTTCGCGCGGCTTCCCTCACCTTGAGGTCCGGAAGTATCTCCCGGCGCAGGAATTCCATATGCTCAAACTCCCGCATAAAATATGTATGGTTCGTAGTGAGGGCATTAATTAAATTCCTCGCCTCTTTGCCCGCCGGGTCATGCTCCACCTTCACCATATATTCATCAAACCCATGATAGCCATTCCTTAAAATGTAATTTTCCAGCCTGCCATTGATTAACACTCTTTTCTCACTAAGATCGATGCCGGTTGTCTGTTTGACATAATGGACAACCCGGTGAAATTCGCTGTCTGTAATCATCTTGACTTACTCCTATCATAAAAAATTTCTACCGAGCAATTTATTATTCGTTTTATGATACTATATTTCCCTTTGCTTGTCAATTCTTGTAAGATATTGGCAAGCGCTGTTTGGACGCTTTTTCACACATTTATCCGGATTCACCTTTAAGGTTGCGGCACGCGTCGCTTCGCTCCACCTGCCATTTCGTCGGAAAGCATTCCAGCGGGTAGCGGCACGCGTCGCTTCGCTCCACCTGCCATTTCGTCGGAAAGCATTCCAGAAATGCTTCGCATTTGCTTTCCTCCTATGCTTCGCATTTGCTTTCCCCCTATGCTTCGCATTTGCTTTCCTCCTATGCTTCGCATTTGCTTTCCTCCTCTCCGGTCAGCTATGCCGCAAACGGTTTTTGATTTTCAAAAAAACACTTACAATATCCGGGTCAAAATAGGTGCCGCTCCCGTCCTGTATCGCCTGTATACATTCCTGCAGGCTACATATACCCTCTTCCCCTGTCAGCATGTCATAATTGTCCGCAACAATGGCAATCCGGGCAGAAAGCGGGATATCTTTCCCAGAAATCCCTCCCGGGTAGCCGCTTCCATCCCAACATGCATGATGGTAGCGGGCAATCTCAATCGCCATAGGCAGAAAACTGTTCTCCGGTGTATTCTGGTACACCCTCTCCAAAATCTCCGCCCCTTGCTCCGCATGGTGCCTTATCATCCTGTCCCCCTGCGCTACCTCCGGGGCGTCATCATCCGGGACACGCAGTTTCCCGATATCATGAAGCCTTGACGCAACTTCAATCGTATCAATAAAACCCTCTGATATTTCTTCGGTAAATTCCGGGCTAAACTGTAGGCTCTGCGCAAGCAGCCGACAGTTGTACGCCACATTTTCCATATGGCCGGCCGTATCGGAATCACGCTGTTCGGTAAGCGCCGCCAACGCATAGAGAATATTCTTCTGTTCGTCCTCGATGCGCCTTGCCTGGCTACTGATTACGCTGTGGAGCCTGCGGTTGCTCATCTCAAGTTCCTGCTTCATTTCATACAGCTTAAGGTGGTTGTTTACCCGCATCGTAACCTCTGCAACCTCAAATGGCTTGCCTATATAATCGACAGCCCCCAATTTGAATCCCCTGACCTTATCCTCACTGGAATCGGCTGCTGAAATAAAGATGACAGGAATATCACGGGTAAGCGGGTTGCTTTTGAGCCGCTCACAGAATTCATACCCATCCATCTGGGGCATAAACACGTCCAAAAGGATTAACTGCGGCCGGCTCTCAGAAATGATTGAAGCTGCCTTCGCAGCGCTTTGCGCGCATTTGGGGATATACCCCATCCCTTCAATGATATTCTCTAGGATAAGCAGATTAGTTTCCACATCATCCACAATCAATATTTGCGGCGTATTCAGGGATTTTCCTATATTTTCCATCCTACATCCCTCCGATCGCTTCCTCAAACACCGCCTTTAGGCTCTCATACTGCTCCACGCTCTTATCGTGGTCAGCCTTCCTGACGTTCATTTCCAGCCGGAAAGCCGCCCTCTTGAGATCCTTCGGCGCCTGCTCAAGCAGTTCCTTAATGTTATGCGCAAAGTTTTCCGCCTTGTCCCAGGCTTCCACCTCCATACACAGGATCAGCTTTTCCATCTTGCCCTGGATTTCCTGCACATTTTCCGGCGTGCCAAACTGGAAGAACTTCTCCACATTATCATACCCAGGCATTTCCTGATTCTGGTTGATAAACTCAAAATGCTCGCTGACAAGGTTTTCTTCTTTTTCTTTCTGCGCCACATGAAGGCGCACGGAAAATGAAAAGCTGCTTCCCTTCCCTTTCTCACTATCCAGGTGGACGCTGCCCTGCATCAGCTCAATCAGTTGTTTGGTAATTGCCAGCCCAAGCCCGGTGCCGCCATACTTCCTGGTAATTGAGGCGTCTACCTGGGAAAAGCTCTTAAAAAGTTTATCCTTTTCTTCCGGCGAAATGCCGATGCCTGTATCCGATACCACAAAAAACAGCTCAATCTCATCATCAAACTGCACTGTCTTTGTTACTTCTATATTAATGTAGCCGACACTGGTAAATTTTACCGCATTTGACAAAAAATTATTCAAAATCTGCGTCAGGCGCAATTCGTCACCGATCAGGTATTCCGGGATTGTCTTATCTATATTAACCATGATGCGCAGGCCCTTGCCATTGATTGCCGGGATGTTAGTCTCCACCGTATGGTTTACCATCTTATAGAAATTAAATTCTTTCTCTTCAATGACAAATTTTCCTGCCTCCAGCTTAGAGAAATCCAGAATATTGTTGATAATCGCAGACATATTGTCACAACAGCGTATAATAATGTCCAATGTACCCTTCACTTCTCCGCTGACGCCATTCTCTAAAAGATTGGTTACATGTCCGCGGATTCCATTCACCGGCGTCCTCAGCTCATGCGTCACGTTCGCCACAAACTCATTGCGGACCTTAAGCGTCTCCTCCATCTCCTCTTTCATGCGGACAAGCTTGCGCTCAGTCTCAACCCGTTGGGCAATATTGTTGGCAAATAAAAGGTTCTGCCCACTGCCCTGCTTAACGGCCATCTGCACTGGAAAGCACGTGCCATTCTTGCGGTACATCATGCCTTCTGTCATCTGCAAGGCAGCCTCTAAGGAAAATCCCCCCTCTTGCAGATGAAGTTCTGCCGGGAGCAGCTTATCTAAGCTGATACCCGTCAATTCCTCCCCATATCCCAATTCCCCTTTCGCCGAAGCATTCGCATACAGGACATTGCCATGGTCGTCAAACTTGAGAATAATTTCCAAAGATGCATCCGCAAAATTATGTATATCCTCTCTCGGCAGCATGTTCTCTTCCACCGTTTCCACCTCTTCCTGAACAACATTCTAGCACAACGAATAGTGTGCATATTCGCGCGCTAATACCACTATATCTAGTATACGATTTCAAAAATATCGTGTCAAGGGAAATTTAACGTAACAGTTCAGCCAGACGGATAAATCGAGGAAAATCGCGATTAGGAGAATTCCTGATGCTTCGCAGCTATTTTCACGAAATGAGAGAGAAGCAGTAAAAAAGTGTCTTCGACACTTCAACCCCCTAGCCCCCATTCATGGGGGAATTAAGGGTTTCTTTTTGTTTCTTTTTCTTTTATAATGGTCTTATGAGCATACTACAGGATATTTTTAAAGACCATT
>CATLBW010000043.1 GCA_949879775.1 uncultured Lachnospiraceae bacterium | reverse complement strand
CGCCCAAGGCAAACGCATAGATAAATTGGTTCAGGTTCAGGTGCAGGCACCCGAAGAGGAACGCGCTCAGCAAAATTGCCGGGAGCATCTTACTCCTGCGGTAAGTCTGGAAAAATATGCCGCGAAAAATAAATTCTTCCACGCATGCCGGAAGCAGGGCTGTAAACAATATGCTCAAAATAAGGTTCTGCCCTTGCATCAGCTCCATCACGCCAGCCGTCCCTGAGGTTGAAAATAACATAGAGATGGCATTCAGCACGATAATCAGCGGGTACATCAAGTATGTACAGATTACCACCAGGACGATTGTTGCCAAATTAATTTTCCGGTAAGGGATGAAATCAAGTATTTTTATATGCTTCCATTTACAGTAAACAAAACATGGGACAAACACCAATGCTTGGGAAACCAGCAGCGAGGCATACATTGGCATATTCCCGAATGCCGGGATTAAACTCATGACTACGGCAAGCCCAAGGCTTACCCCGATATACAACACAATAACCGCTAAAAACAGCCGGTTTACACTCTTGCTCTCAGACATAACATCCTCCCAATTTGCAGCTTCAGCCTATAGTTTGCGAATATTTGTATCTGTAATCTCCACTTTACGCTCTTTATATAAACGGCCTACCGCACGTTTAAAAGCATTTTTGCTCATTTTTGCCTCACTCATAATCACTTCCGGGGACGCCTTATCATTAAATGGCAGGACGCCGCCATATTCCTCCAACACCTGCATTACCTGTTTTGCGTCCTTATCTATCTGCATATACGCTTTCTCCCGTAATGTCAAATCCAGCTTGCCATCCGGCTTCACGCCAGCCACACGCGCCTCAATATTATCCCCAATGCGCAGGGAACTGTGATCTTCATAAATAGGGATCATTGCCGAATATTTATCGTCCACGGCCACAAACGTGCCAAAATTATTGCTGAACTCATAAACGCGCCCATGGACCATGTCCCCTCTCCGATAGGGAGACTCTGTATCCAGCATGTCATAAAGTTCCTTCATGCTGGCGCAGAGCCGGCTGCTCTTGTCAATATAAAGCCTCACCAATATGGTATCGCCTGCCTGGACTTTGCCAACCTGCTCCTTGTATGGAAGGAATAAATCCTTCTCCAGCCCCCAGTCTAAAAATGCCCCTATTTGCTGCACCGACACTACAGTCAGCGCGGCAGCCTCTCCCATTTTAAGCTTAGGCTCCCGGGTTGTGGAAATCACGCGGTCCTTCGAGTCCTTATATACAAAAACCTCAATTTCATCCTCAAGCTCCGTGCCGTCCGGCACCTGTTTGGCTGGAAGCAGCACCCTCTTGTCCGGCTTACCCTCTTCCGCCAGGTATATGCCAAATTCTACTTTCTTAACCACTGTAAGCGTCTGCGTTTCACCTAACCGAATCATTTCTTTTCCTCCAACTCGATGATAGCATACGGTTTTCCCGCTTCATCGGCAAGTTTCACGGTAACCTTCTCCCGCCCCCCTGCCACATATGGGAAAACAATATCATTGTATACTGCTGCTTTCCGGTACTCTGCCCGCATCTTACCCGTCTCAAACCCCACAGGAAGGTATTCCTGTGCCATGCTTATATATTTTCCGTTATTCACATGTTGGTTGGTATCAATATGGTACTTATGCACCGGGAACGGCTCCCTCGCCTCCATCTGCTTTGGAAATGGCACTTTCCTCGACTCGCATTCCATGGGAAGCTGCGGCGATAATTGGTAAACCTCCTGCATTTTGCCTGGGAGCCTGGTGGGCCTCCCCTTTTTCAAATCCAGCAATGTCCAGACAGAATTAGCATATGCCAAGAGGGTTTTGTCTTCAGCCTCCATCGTGAAATTACGGTAGCCAAAAAACCCCTTGAACCCATAAGGCCATGTGCTGACCACCACCTTCTCACCCATCTGCGGATAACGTTTTACCTCTATCTGCCAGGACGATAGTACCCAGATTAGCCCCTGCTGCATGAGATAATCTATGCCAACCCCTAATTCTTCCGATTGGAAGCTGCTGCAATCCTGAAAATAATCTATGATGGACGGCAGCGTAATGCTCCCCTGGCTATCCACCTCGCTATAACGAACCCTGCTGTCAAAGCTGTACATCATTCCCTCCAAATATCTTCCATCTGTGCGAGCGCCCATGCTATTTTGCCCGATAGAATAAAAATACCCATCACCGTTAGTGACAGGTATCAAGCTGGCCCACAAGGATTCGAACCTTGAAATGACGGAGTCAGAGTCCGTTGCCTTACCGTTTGGCGATGGGCCAATGTTGTTCAACAGATTGTATTATAAACGAATCTTTTCCAAATTGCAAGTACTTTTTGAAAAAATTATTAAATTTCTTATATTTTAGTTAAGCAGCGGCCAAGACGAAGCGCAGGCGCCCTGGCAAAGGCTAACAAAACTGTCACAACAACAATATCTCCCCTTCAGAGACTGCGAACTGCGCCTGCTCCCCGATTTGAAAACGCGCCGTGCCATTCGTCCCTTCCGTGATGGCGTCCTGTAACCGCTTTAGTCCCTCCGCCGCAACCATAACTTTAACCTCTACCTTGTCCGTGTAGGCAGAATCCACCGTCTTGATGCCTTCCTGGGCCAAAATATACTGTATCTTGCCAATGTTATTGTAATCACAGTCAATCGTGAGGAACCTACCCTGCATCTTCTCTATTATAACGCTGTTTTTCAGGCCTTCCTGCACAGCTTTCTGGTAAGCGCGCACTAACCCCCCTGTCCCCAGGAGCGTCCCACCAAAATAACGTGTCACAACGACTGCCAGGTTATGCAGGTCCTCTCGCAAAAGCACGTCCAGCATCGGACGTCCCGCCGTCCCATTCGGCTCCCCGTCGTCACTGCACCTTTGTAATTCCTGGTTACTCCCAGCTACAAATGCATAACAATTATGCCTTGCGTCCCAATATTGTTTTTTCATCCTGCCAATAAAAGCAAGCGCCTCTTCTTCTGTCTCTATTTTCTCCAGCGTGGCAATGAACCTGGACTTCTTCTCCACAATCTCGCCGCTGCCGCCCTGGTATAATACCTTCACAGGTCTGTTATCCATAATTCCCGGCCCCATTTCTCTTTGCAGGATGCCGCAAAGCCCTTGCACATTCTCTTTTGAGGCCGACGCAAAGCCCTTTCGCACCCTATACTATGTCCTGCCGGTATTCTACCATATTCGCGCGCAAAAGCAAAGCACATCCTTTGCAAAAAATACAGGCGTTAAGTATCGTATAAGAAAAAACCTTTATCTTTGCCATACGCCGCCCTTATTTCAGCTCGATAAGCACACGCCCATCCTTCCCCCGGATGGTATGGTACATCGTGTCTTTGAGTATCGGCAGATCCAACTTCTGGAAATTTTCGCCAGTTTTCGTACTCCAATTCCACTTTACCTTTTTTAACCCATAATAATGGAAGAACTTCCACTCCTCCACCCGCTTAATTTCCTGAAACTGCGTAGGGACTAAACGCTTTACCATATGGTTATGTTTTAACATATTCTCCAATGCGGGAGCGTGCCCAATATTACCCGAAAGCTGCAATTCTTTCTTGCCGCTATCCGTCATGATATCCAGGCTGTTTAAGTCATTTATGACAGCCGCAATCCGAAAATTTGCATAATCCTGCTGCTCCCTAAGCGCATTGCCATAAGTAAATGAAAATACAAAAAAGCACCAGGCCAATATAATACATGGCGCTTTTGCCAAATATGCCTTTTGGGCCATCGAGACAGAAAGGCCAATAAATACAAGGAATACGCCTAACCCATACATCCCCCTGGGCGCAAACAGCGGTTTGGAAAAAAGGGGATATACCCCGAAAGAAAACGCCAGCATGATAAACAATGTCGTTATGGACATGAAAAACGCCGCATACCGTTTCCGTTTGCTGTCACGGACCATTACATACAGAAATCCCAGGCACACCAGGAAAATAAGCGCCAGCCATCCTATTTTTAAATCTGTCGTTATATAATAACAATATTTCATAATATTTTCCCTTACCACCGCCGGAAGCTCACGAAGCCCAGGCAGCGAATTTGTAACATAGGAACCTACCTCCGGCATCAGGAATAGCTTGAAAAATACCAACCCCAAAACATACCCGCCTGCGGAACACACAGCGTTCGTTAAGGTCTTTTTCATTTTATCACCGCTGTTCCACTTCCCAAAACAAGTTATCACCACCAACATCGGGAAAATCCCTGAAGACGACTGGTAAGTAAGGCACATAACCAAGGAACCAATTGCTGCGGCGCCAAAAACCTCCCAATACCCATACTTCCAAAAAAGCAGAGGCGCCACAGAGACAAGCACTGACAACGCCATATAAGGGGCGTCAAACTTGTAAGACATGCACTGTAGGAAATATGGGAAAAGCCCAAGCGGGATAAGGGCTGCCAAATTCACCAACGTAAACCGCTTATTTTCCGAAAATATATACCAGACGATTGCCGCAGCCATCGCTATCAGCAAGGCCGCCAGCGCCTGAGGCAGCGGAGATATGTCTGTCAGGTACTTATCGCCATGGATAACTCTTGAAAAAATATTGGAAATGTGCCTGCCATAGTTGTCCCACCCGCCTACTCCATTATACACCCGCACCAAATCATCCCGATAATTAAAATTTGCCCGCAGGATAGCAAAGATTCCAAGGACATACACAACAAACATGATAGCGCACGGCCTGAACATGCACCTGTGCTCTTTGGACCCTTTCCCCCATTCTCCCCATTTTCCTACCATAATCGCCTTAAAATCCGGCATAAGCATCCCTCCCTTGCATCAGCAGGCTTCCGTTCTAAAAAGTGTACTTTTTGAAAATGGGCAAATAAGGCAAGAAAGGGCTATCACTCGCCTTGATAGCCCTTCCCCTCCAAACAAAAACCATAAAATCTAACCGTTTTAAGAAGAAATATGTAGACTTTTGTGCAGATATGCTCTATAATTCTTACATCAAGATATGTTCCAAAAAGTACACTATTTGGCACATTCCTGACATTTATTTCACAAATCCAGGCATTTGTGCATCTTCCTGTAAAAGGTCGATTTACTCATTTTGCTCTTATCCAGGGCTTCCCTGAGAGTAATTTTTTTATACCTCCAATCCCGGACAATCATTTGGAAATCCTGCGGCAGCTCTTTTTCCGGCCTGCCAAACCTCACCCCTTTTGCTTTCGCCGCCGCAATCCCCTCCTCCTGACGTTTCCTGATATTCACTCGCTCAGATTCCGCCACGAAAGATAAAATCTGCAATACCAGGTCCGCTATAAAGTTCCCCATAAGGTCTTTGCCATTTCGCGTGTCCAAAAGCGGCATGTTGATTACGCAGATGTCAATGCCAATTTCCTTGGTGAGAATCCTCCACTGGTTTTGGATTTCCTCATAATTGCGCCCCAGCCGGTCAATGCTCTGCACATACAAAAGATCCCCTTCCTGCATTTTCTCTACCATCCGCGCATAATATGGACGCTGGAAATCCTTCCCTGACTGCTTGTCCACATAAATATTGTTTTTTGGAACATTCTGCTCATGCATGGCAATAAGCTGCCTGTCTTCGTTCTGGCACATGGCAGACACTCGGACATACCCAAAAATATTTCCCATACATATTCCCTCCTGTCGTGAATAATCGCAAAAAAAGCATACCGTACTTTCATACGCTATGCATAACACTATCGTCCAGGCCCATAGGATTAATGCCGTTGGCGCCATCAGGCACATTTCAGCCTCCTTCCTTGCGTGTTGCTAGTATACCACTCATCTCTGAAAAAACACGTAGCTGCGCCTATTTTATTGCAAATATTTTTCTTTATTTTCCAAACCATATTTGATATAATATCCAGATAGTACCGTTTTGTTTCAGATTTTAAGGAGGCTTTGCCATGAACTATGGGAAAAAGGGCGTAGCACAACGAGAGAAACAGATCACCTCCTTTGCGTCGTTGATCCGCAAGAAATTTACTGTCATATTTTTCAAAACTTTGCTGGTATGCTTCTTAGCTGTAGCTTTTATCGGAGGATGCGCCGGGATTGGCGCATTCAAAGGCATTATAGAATCCGCTCCTGACATTTCCGACATTGACCCCTCGCCTACCGGCTACCTGTCCGTCGTGTTGGACAACCAGGGGAATGAGACGGCCAAGCTTGTGGCTTCCGGCTCCAACCGCGTATATGTGACCCTGGACGAAATCCCGCAGACCGTCCAGCACGCCTTTGTGGCGATTGAGGACGAGCGTTTCTACGACCATAACGGCATTGACGTCAAGGGCATCATCCGTGCCGGCCTCAATGGGATTGCCAACGGCTTCCATTTCAACCAGGGCGCCAGCACCATTACCCAGCAGCTTTTGAAAAACAATGTATTTGAGGGCTGGACCAGCCAGTCAGGCATTGAAAAGGTGCAGAGGAAAATCCAGGAACAGTACCTTGCCATCGAGCTGTCCAAAGTGAAATCCAAAGATTGGGTCCTGGAAAACTATCTGAATACGATTAACCTTGGACAGAATACGCTGGGTGTGCAGTCGGCCTCCCGCCGTTATTTCGGCAAAGACGTATCTGAGCTTTCACTGTCGGAAGCCGCCGTCATCGCCGGCATCACCAAAAACCCTTCCGCCTACAACCCCGTCAGCCACCCGGATAAAAATGAAGAGCGCCGGAAACTGGTGCTGAAAAACATGCGCGACCAGGAATATATTTCCGAAAAGGAGTATGACGAAGCCCTCAAGGACGATGTGTACTCCCGCATTCAGCAGGTCAACATTGTATACGCAGAAGAAAACCCCAACTCTTATTTTGTGGATTCTGTCATAGACCAGGTCGTCCAGGATTTGGTTGAGAAAAAAGGCTATACAGACACGCAGGCTTACAAAGCCATATATAACAGCGGGCTGACTATTGAGTCCACACAGGATATGGGCATCCAACAGATTTGCGACGAGGAAGTTAATAACCAAGCCAACTACTCGGCTGAGCCAAAGTATTCTTTCTCATACCGTCTGACAGTCAAGAAATCAGACGGCTCTATCGAGAATTACAGCGACCAGACCATGATTGCTTATTACAGCGCTTCCGTCCCCAATTATTCCTTGAATTTTGCAACCATCGAGGAGGCACAGGCCGCCATTGACGCTTACAAAACAGAAATTATCCAGCCTGGGGACAAAATTGTGGAAGGCGGTGAGTCTGTCGTATTTACCCAACAGCCCCAGGCGGCAGTCACTATTATCGACCAGTACACAGGGGACGTAAAGGCTATTGTCGGAGGCAGGGGTGACAAGAGCGGCAGCCGTACCCTAAACCGTGCGACTGACACGACAAGGCAGCCCGGCTCCACATTCAAAATACTTGCCGCCTTTGCACCGGCGCTGGACACAGCAGGCATGACGCTTGCCACCGTGCAGGACGACGCCCCCTTCACATACTCCAACGGCACTCCGCTGAAGAATTATGACAATTCCTACAGGGGGTTCACTACCATACGTTATGCCATTACCAAGTCCATCAATGTTGTGACCGTAAAAACGCTCTCTGAAATATCACCCCAGGTAGGGTATGACTACCTACAGAATTTTGGCTTCACTACGCTCGTACAGGATGATATTGTGGAGTCTTTGTCGCTGGGCGGGATTACACGGGGCGTAACAAACCTAGAGCTGACTGCAGCCTACGCCACGATTGCAAATATGGGCAATTATATTAAGCCGCGCTTTTACACCAAAATATTAGACCATAGCGGAAATGTGCTTATTGACAACACAAGCGATTCCCACACTGTGCTCAAGGAGACAACGGCATACCTCCTCACAAGCGCCATGCAAGACGTAGTTACCGTCGGCACCGGCAGCGCCGTCAACTTTGGCACTATGCCGATTGCCGGAAAGACAGGGACCACCACCAGCAACCGCGACGCGCTGTTTTCTGGTTTTACGCCTTATTATACCTGCACCGTATGGTGCGGCTACGATGACAACAGCCCACAGGAGGGAGGGCTTACCTCCAATCCCAAAACACTATGGAACAGGATTATGGGACGTGTCCATGAGAACCTGGAACACCGCGACTTTACCCAGGCGGAAGGGATTGTCACCGCATCTGTCTGCCGTAAATCCGGCAAGCTTGCCGTCAGCGGCCTGTGCGACTGCGACCCGCGGGGAAGCATGGTAGAAACGGAATACTTTGCCGCCGGGACGGTGCCCACGGAATATTGCGACCATCATGTCAGCGCCACCATCTGTACGGAATCCGGGCTGTTGGCAAATGAATTCTGCCCGGCTGAAACAAGGCAGGGAGGAATTTATATAGTGGGTGGTTCCGGCGACACAGATGATGGCCAGTATCTGCTGCCCGCCGCTTTAGCACAAGACAATTACTGTACGGTCCATACGGCTGAATCCCTTGTCCCGGAAATCCCTGAAATCCCGGATATCCCGGATGTGGAGCCACAACCCGAATTAGAAGACGAACAAGCCCAAAACGAACCGAAAAAAGGCAAGAAACATAAAACAGGCCGGGACGAATAACCTTCCCGGCGCCAGGCGCGATACCCATGGCAAGTTTCATCAGCCATGGGTATAACATCCTGCATATCTACAGAACGTTTGGCATGGCTCTTTGCCAACGCCCCTAAACCCATTCGTCATAATATCCCCACTGCCTTAACGCTTGTTCAATCCTCCCAACGGCAGGCGCCAGGTTATCCTGCTCCTGGCTGTCACAAGCCTCCAACAGCTTCCGTCTCATCTCCTGTAAATCTTCCGTCTGCATGGAACCCTCTAACAGCCGCGAAATCACCTCAGCCTCATAAGCAAACAACAACTGTCTTTCTTTACGGGGCAGCAAAATCCTCACATTCCTGGCATACACGCGAAACAACGTCTGTAAGAACACCGCCGTCTCTTCCTGCTCTGACTGCTCCTCTAACGCAGCCCTTTTCATAGCCTCAAGGCTCTCATATCCATTTTTCAGCTTCTGTTCCAGTATCAGCCTTTTCTGCGCCTCTTTCTGCTGCCAATCGTAATGCTCAAACGCCTGCATAATAGCGGAATAAATCTCGCCGCCAAAATCCGCGGTATTTTCAAAAATTCGGAAGACGCGGCGTTCATTTACCAAAAGCTTGAGATGCGCCAGTTCCAGCCGCCTGGTATAGACGATGCATACCGTCTGCGGGTATACCTTATTCAAATAGGCAATCAGCTTGGAACCATCAACCTGCGCAAGGTCCATGCCCGTAATCATTACTTTGTATTGCCTTCTTTTCAGGAAAGCAACCGCATCCCTCCCATTGTCCGCTGTGTCAATGGCAAAATCATATTCGCGCATCACATCCACGAATTGCCGGATGATATTATGGTTCTGATTTACAAATAACAGGTTATTTTCCATTTTTCTCTCCTCTGGGGACATCGTCTAATCTATAGCTTATAGGAAACGCATTAAATGAATGCGTTTCCTATAATTATAATCTCCCCAAAGGAAAAAATCCAGTTGATTCTGCGAAAAATACATCCATCTTCGTAAATAGCACAGACAGCGCCTTTACTCTACATCCAGCAATGCCGCCATATCCTGCTCGCCGGTACGGATTTTAACAACCTTAGCGACATCATAGACAAATATCTTGCCATCGCCGATGTGCCCTGTATAGAGCGTCTTCCTTGCTGTCTCAATAACCTTCTCCAAGGGGATGTTCCCACCAATAATTTCCAGCTTTACCTTAGGCAGCAATGTCGCGTCCATCTCTACGCCACGGTATTTCTCGCCGGCCCCTCTTTGGATGCCGCAGCCCATCACTTGTGTAACGGTCATGCCTGTCACGCCCAGCTCGTTCATTGCTTTCCTCAGCTTGTCGTAACGTGAGAGTTTTGCCACGACCACTACCTTATACATGCCTGTCGCCTCGCGCGCCAAGGCAGACACAACTTTGACAGAGGCGTCTTTCTGCGCTTTTGACGCGCTTTCGTATTCTGAAATCCCCAGATCCGTATTTTCGTTTACATCCATCATCATCGTATTGGACACATCCATGATGCTGAATCCGGAATATGCAGACGCAAGGCCATGCTCTGTCGCATCCAAGCCGATAATCTCCTCTTCCTCCGTCACACGCAGGCCAACAGTCGCTTTAATCACCATAAAGGTAATGGTAATGCAGACAGCCGCCCACGCTGCCACAGAGACAAACCCTAACAATTGCAGCCCTAACTGATGGAAGCCACCGCCATAAAACAGCCCGTCAATTTCACTCCCCGGAGCTGAGGAGGTTGCAAAGAGCCCTACGGCGATTGTACCCCAAATACCATTCATCATATGCACTGCGACAGCTCCCACCGGATCGTCCACATGGAGCTTGTAATCTAAAAGCCACACGCCAAACACCACAAGCAGCCCTGCTACTGCGCCAATCACGATTGCTCCCAAACCATCCGTTACGTCACAAGGCGCAGTGATTGCCACCAGCCCTGCCAGGGACGCATTGAGGCACATGGAGACGTCCGGTTTGCCATATTTTACCCATGTAAATACCATGCACACTACAGTCGCTACTGCTGGCGCAATTGTGGTAGTCAGGAAAATAGAACCCAACTGCGGGATCGTAGTCGCTGCCGCACCGTTAAAACCATACCAGCCAAACCAGAGGATGAAGCAGCCCAGGCAGCCCAGGGGAAGGTTATGTCCTGGGAATGCGTTTACTTTGGTAACCTTTCCAGATTTGTCCTTGCTGAACTTACCAATACGCGGTCCTAAAATTGCCGCTCCTATCAGCGCGGAAATCCCACCAACCATATGAATCGCGCAGGAACCTGCAAAATCATGGAACCCAAGCTGCGCCAGCCAGCCGCCGCCCCAAATCCAGTGCGCTTCAATGGGATAAATCAGCGCCGAAATCACGCCGGAATAAATACAATAAGATAAGAACTTCGTCCGCTCAGCCATAGCCCCGGACACAATTGTCGCCGTAGTCGCGCAAAACACCAGGTTAAAAACAAAATTTGAAAAATCAAAATCTGCATAAGCGCTAAAAATGTCAAATCCCGGCTTTCCAATCAGCCCCATCATATCTTCCCCAAGAAGCAGGGAAAAGCCAATCAAGATAAATACCACCGTGCCAATGCAAAAATCCATCAGGTTCTTCATTAAGATATTCCCTGAGTTCTTTGCCCTGGTAAACCCTGCCTCAACCATGGCAAATCCCGCCTGCATCCAGAATACCAACGCAGCTCCTATCAGGAACCATACGCCAAAGGTATGCTCGCTCACTAAGCTAATAATTGATTCTTGTGTCATAATAATTCCTCCCTTTTCTATATATTCCCTGGGGACGGCAAAAGGCATGCCGTCCGCCAGCGGAGCGCTGCCCGGCTTTTGCCGGCAGAAAAAAAGACACTTCCCCCGCATCCCACAGCTTTGTGGTCTCGTTGAAAGCGTCGATTTTTTGTTGTTCACAATTTATTCATTTTAGGTTCAAAAAAGATTCATTTCAGTAACATGGAAATTTCATTTCTATTGCATATAATAAAAACATACCAAACGAAATTAAGTAAACCATTATTTGAATAAACTTTTTCATAATAAATGCCAGGAGGCGGAAGCTTCCTGGCATCCTCCCTATTTAGGCCTTTTTACTTACGGCTGAAAGGAAGCCATCGTGTGCACTTCCCCAGCCAAAATTTATGGCAAACGGCAACTTTGCCGCCCAACCTAAATCACACCTCAAAGATTAAGTCCCCATAGGACGGCATTGGCCACATATCTTTGTCGACAATCATTTCCAGTTTATCCACCGGTTCCCTCAGCTCTTCCATTGCCGTCTTCACTTCATCGCGGAAGAAAACAGCCCGGTCCCTTCCTTCTTCCAATGTGCCGCCCTTAGCAGTGACATCGCTCAATTTCACAAGCGCTTTCTTGGCCTGCGATAACAATTCAGAGACTTCCTTCAGCAGGTCGGCCTGCGTGCTGACGTCCACATCGCCCGCCGCCTTAACTGCATTGATAGAGTCCGCAAGCGCCTTCGTGTATTTGATTACTGCCGGGATAATCTGCTTTCCTGCCATATCAATCATCGTACGTGCCTCTATATTAAGGGCTTTTGCATAATTTTCGTACAGAATCTCCCCCCTGGACACAAGCTCAGCTTCCGTAAATACATTGAATTTTTCAAATAGCGCAATCGCTTTTTCCGTTGTCAGGGCCGGGACAGCGTCCACCATGTTCCTAATGTTGGGAAGCCCGCGGCGTTCTGCCTCCGCAATCCACTCTTCAGAGTAACCATTGCCGTTAAAAACAATCCTCTGGTGCTCAGACGCCTGCTCTTTTATCAGGTCATGCACCGCTTCCTCAAAATTCTCCGCTTTCTCCAAAATGTCGCAGGCGTCCGAAAATGCCTCTGCAACGATGGCATTGAGCACCACGTTTGGCGGGGCTATAGAATCATTGGAACCCACCATACGGAACTCAAACTTATTCCCAGTAAACGCAAATGGCGACGTACGGTTGCGGTCTGTGGCATCCCGCATGAAATCCGGCAATGATTTCACACCTGTCTGAAGCACCTCGCCCTTCAAGCTCCTGGTTGCCTCACCGGTGCTTATAAGCTGCGCCATCACATCCTGGAGCTGCTCGCCTAAGAAAATAGAAATAATTGCCGGCGGCGCCTCATTAGCCCCTAACCTGTGGTCGTTCCCTGCATCCGCCGCAGACTCACGCAGCAAATCGGCATGTTTATCCACCGCTTTCAAAATACAAGTCAGAACCAGCAAAAACTGGATATTCTCATGCGGCGTCTTTCCAGGGTCCAGCATATTAATCCCATCATCTGTGGTGAGCGACCAGTTGTTATGTTTGCCGGAGCCATTAACCCCTGCGAATGGTTTTTCATGGAGAAGGCAGCGCAGCCCATGACGTCCTGCTACCTTTTTCAAAGTCTCCATCACTAGCTGGTTATGGTCTACGGCAATATTCGCCTCCGCATAAATGGGCGCAAGCTCATGCTGTGCCGGAGCAACCTCGTTATGCTGCGTCTTGGCGCTGACGCCCAGCTTCCATAACTCCCTGTTCACGTCTTTCATGTATGCCGCAATACGCTCCCGGATCGCCCCGAAATAATGATCGTCCATCTCCTGCCCTTTGGGGGGCATTGCGCCGAATAAGGTGCGCCCGGTAAAAATCAAATCTTTTCGTTTTAAATATTTCTGGCGGTCAACCAGGAAATACTCCTGCTCCGCCCCCACGGAAGGCGTTACCCGCTTGGAAGTCGTGTTCCCAAACAATCTGAGCAGCCGCAGGGATTGTTGGTTAACGGCCTCCATAGAGCGCAGAAGAGGGGTCTTCTGGTCGAGCGCCTCTCCCGTATAGGAACAAAATGCCGTAGGGATGCAAAGCGTTGCCCCTGCTGCGTCCTGGCGCACAAATGCCGGCGATGTGCAGTCCCATGCCGTATAGCCCCTTGCCTCAAAAGTTGCCCTAAGGCCGCCAGAGGGAAAAGAAGACGCATCCGGCTCTCCCTTTATCAGCTCTTTCCCGGAGAAACTCATCAATACTTTACCATTGGGCATAGGCGCCGTAATAAAAGAATCGTGCTTTTCCGCGGTCACGCCAGTCAACGGCTGGAACCAGTGGGTGAAATGGGTCGCCCCTTTCTCGATCGCCCACTCTTTCATCTCATGTGCAACTACATCTGCTGTTTCCAGGTCCATTTCCCGATCTTCCTGTATCACCTCTTTTAGCTTCTTGTAAACCTTCTTGGGCAAACGTTCCTGCATGACTGCGTCATTAAATACATTTTCCCCAAAAATCTCGGATACATTGATAAAATCACCCATCTTTTCCCATCCTTTCCCTTGCAAGTTCACATAATTATTTTATACCATGGGAAGGTACTTTTACGCTTTCACATGGCAAAGCTTTTCCCAATAGTATAAAAAGGGCATTCCAAGCCTCTTGGAACACCCTTGTTCTTTGTTTCGTATCTGCTAATTACAATACTCCTATTTTTACAAAATTGCAATAATAAATTTATAAATATTTTATTTTTGTAATTTCAGATAAATTTAAGGATTTTTTTCATTTTTTTTGGCGCTATTGCCAAACATCTTCCCATTTCCATTCCATATCCACGCTCTTTCCGATGCTGTGGTAATATAATAAGAAGAAAAAGAGCGCAATAAATGTTAATATTTTCCGGGCGAGCCCCCCTCCTTTTGCCCATCTGAGCAGCCGCGAGACCATCTCCTCCTTTTCTTTCTCGGTAATGCCATTGTCAGGAGCGAAGTACAGCAGCAAGTACGACAACCCCGCAATCATCGCAAGCGTCGCATACACCTTAACGCTCACTGAATCCCCGGTCTTAGGCTCGCTTCCTAGCGGCTTCGGCGGCTCCGGCGGCTTTGGTGGGATTTCAGTCGGTTTTTGTGCCAGGGCTTTCAATGGTTTTGTCTTCTTCATGATATCCACTTCTGCCTGGCGCGTATTTGTATTTCCTGCATTGTCTACGGCTGTCACACGCAGGACATGGCTGCCTGCGCCGGATACCTTCACGTCAAACTCATAAAATTCTACGATATCTCCCTCAAACGCTTCCTCAGGCACAGACACTTCTTTCCCCTCGTCTAGCTGGTATGCCACGGAGGCGATGCCGCCTGTAATTTTATCGTTCCCATCGCCATCCACATCGTCCAGGACCCCCACATTTACGACAACTGCCTTGTAAAATGTCCGGGATAGCTCCCCGTCAGGAGAAGAGAATTCAATCTCCGGCGCATTGTCTTCTACAATAAGCCCTCCCTCCTGCGCTGTAATCGTCCTTTCCGAAGATATATTCCCAGCATTGTCTGTGGAAACCAGGCCTATATTCCCCTTAAAATCCTCTGATAGCGTTACCTTCGCAAACGTCTGCCCGCCTTGCATATACAATTGGATATTCCCGGACGCGAACTTCCCCTGGTTCGGCGTCAGCACGCTATAAGGCAGGCTGCGCCCTTTTCGGATTTCAGGTATCTCAAGCTCCCCGGCTTCATCTTTTTCACCTTCTGCTGATATGATGTAGCCTAACTGTTTTACCCCGCTCCCTTCCTCAAAAATAGGAACGGTTACGACAAGGCTCCTTTTGCGTATAATCCAATCCAAAATATTCACATATCCCTGGTTGAAGATTCCCTCTTCTAATACAGGCGCTGTTTCATCCGCCCACTTAGCGTAAAGCGTTACCTCGTGAAGCCTGCTTCTGCCAGCCGCTGCATTGCCGTAGTTTTCCTCTACCGGCGTATCAAAGTCCCAGCGCGTCTCTTCCGTGCCCAGGTCATCCATAAACCATCCTTTGAAATGATACCCTCGTCTTACAGGCTCTTCCACTTCAGCCACATATCCCCCATAAGGCACGCTCTGCCTTCCTGGCGCCTCTCCCTGCGCCCCATTGAGGTCAAAGCCCACTTCATATATATCTCTGTCATAATAAAACTTCAATGCCAGGCTGCCGTCTGCTTCCACAATCCCCGATCCTGCACGCAGCTCATGCGCTGTATTTTCAGAATAGCCCTCATATACCTTCGCTTCTGCACGCACCTCATCGCCAATGACCGCTTCTGCTTCCTCGACTGCATCCAACAGATAACTCCCATCCAACGCCTGTTTATAGTGCTCTACCCGATAGCCTGCCCTTGCAACGGCCCATCTGGCATAAAGCGTCTGATTTTTGATAATGCTGATAACTTCCCCTTTTTGGTAATCCTTGCCTGTGCCATCCGCCTTTTCATTCCAGCCAATAAACACATACCCCTTACGGGCTGGCTCCCCGGCAACGCCAAAGCTTGCCGGTAGGTAATATACCTTATCATGCACATTGGCATAACAGGAATTTGCCACAGGCCCCTGCTCGCCCTCGCCTCCGTTCAGGTCATAGGAGAGGATGACGTCCTTGCGGTAAATGCCGTAATAGGAGGAATGCTTCGTCAACGTAAGCTCCTTCCCCGCCTCAAAATCTGCCTGAAACCGTTCCTCATCTTCTGTCCAGCCAATCTTATCCCAGCCTTCCATATCCTTTAATCCCGGAGCCTCTATCGGCTCAGTCCAGCTCTGGCTGGCATAAGCCTCCTTGGTTTCCTTCATCCCCGCGCCGCCGGAATAAAAATCCGCCACAAACGATTTTGTGAATATAGCGTATAAGGTGAGGTCTTCCTCCGTGCTTAGCAAATCATCCTCATGATAATATTCCCCCGTGCCGTCCGGCTTTGTATTCCATCCGGCAAACGCAAAATCCCCATGGGTAATACCGGGGGCAATGGTAAACTCCGCAGGCTGGTATGTAATCTCTTTATGCACCCTGGCATAACAGGTCCCCGCGTCAGTGGCAGGCGTCGGCTCACTGTCACCCCCGTTGCTGTCATAGGTTAAGGTCACGCCTTTTTGGTAAATTCCGCAAAAAACAGCGTCTTTCTCCAGCGTAAGCGTATCCTTAGGCTGGCAGGCAATGGCAAACTGCTCCTCTTCCCTGGCCCAGCCTGCTTTTTCCCAGCCCTCCAAGCTTTCTAATTCCTTTATCTCTGGGGCTTCTATGGAAGCGCCACCGTCCTTTGCGGCCTCAGCGGAGCGGGTTTCTTTCTGCCCTGCCGCGCCGGAATAAAAATCTGCCTTTACTTTTTTATCAAAGACGGCATACAAGGTCAGATTTGCATCCCTTGTGATCGTATCGCCTGCATGGTAATTTTGCCCCGTGCCATCCGGCTTCGTATTCCATCCAACAAAACGGTAGTCCTTGTAAGATGGCTCCGCCGCAACCGTAAATTCTGCTGGCTGATAGGTGATTTCCTCATGCACCCTGGCATAACGCGGCTCTACATCATTTGCTGGCTTCAGCTCAACATTCCACCCGTTTTTATCATAGGCCAACGTTACATTTTTCTTATAAATGCCGCAAAACTCCTCCGGCTCCCCAAATATAACCTCGTCCCCTGGCTGACACGCAATGTCAAACTGTCCATCCTTCTTCGCCCAGCCTGCTTTCTCCCAGCCTCCCATATCCTCTGCATGCTCAGGGTCGTCCAAATCTTCCAGGTTTGGCGCTTCCACCTTCCCCTTTCCGTCAGCGTCAATGACGCTTTCTTTGCTTACCTTATTCCCGGCGCTCCCGGAATAGAAATCAGCAGCCAGCTTCTCCGCGAATACAGCGTAGAGGTTCACATCGTCCGTCATTTTCCCTAAAGATTCCCCTGCCTGGTAAAGCTTTCCGGAGCCGTCCTCATTCCTGCTCCACCCAAGGAAGGCGCGTCCCTCATAAGTCAGGATATCTTTCCCCTGCTCGTCCTTGATGGACTTCACGAATGCCTCGTCTTCCTCCGTATACTGCTTATCGTCCACAACATTCCCTGTCGCCCCATTGCTGATATAATATACAAAATATTTATACCCGGGGTCTGTCTCGGTAATCGTTACCTGTGTCTTATCGTCGCTCAGCTTCGCATACCACGTCTTGCCAGAATTGCCAATATCTATAAATTTGATTTTTTTCATATCCCTCTCATGGAGGAAGGTATAGCCGTCCTTTCCTTCCGCGATTACATACCCCTCCACTGCTTTCACATAGAGTTCCACGGGATATGTCAGCGTAGTGCTGATAGATATCTTCCTGGGCACGCCGCTTTCCTGATCCAGGTAAACCCCGTCCACGCCGGAAGCTTCCACGCCGTCCCCGCTGAACTTTACATTTCCAGAAATCTTCAGTTCCGCATTTTGGCGACCTACAGAAGAATTAAAAATCCCCCCGCTGCCGCTGTAATCTGCTTTTGCATCCTTATAGTCGCAATAGTTCCCCTCAAAAATCCCTCCGGTAATAACTGTCGTGGTCCCCTCTTCCCAACAATGGTTGATGCAGCCTCCCTTATTTTTGGCATAATTATTGAGGAAACTGCCGCCATAGATATTAAGGGTCCCCGTACAGTTATACATGCAGCCTCCCCCCACGTTGCCGTGCACATCAACGGTCGAAGTCGTGCGGTTATTGCGGAAAATGCCACTGTAAACATTTACAACATTCCTCATATAACAGATAAATGCCCCGCCCTGCGTCCCGGCCGTGCAATTTTCCATCACGGTATCCCTGATATCTATTGTATTGCCGGTATGAGCGTAAAATGCCCCGCCAGCAGAGCGGCTGCCGCTTCCCCTTGCAGAACAGCCCTGAAATTCAGCTCCATTGATGTCAACTTTACAGCCATAATAGATATATAACGCACCTCCCTGGTCGCTGGAAGCGCCGCTGCCGACGCCGCACCCTTCGAACTTCGTGCCATGGATGTCAACCTTGCTTTGCACCATATAGATTGCACCGCCCTGATGGTTTGCCGCGCAGTTTATAATGGCTGCCTTATTTAGGACAGCATTTGCGTTCGTCAATGAAATTGCTCCCCCATTTCTTAACGATGTGCAATTTTCTACCACGCACCCATCATCCAAGGTCAGGCTGCCCGAAACATTCAGCATAGACCCTGATGAAGATATGGATTTTCCATCTATGGTTACATTCCCCAGGGTCAGGCCACAACCGGGCGGGACATTGAAACAAGCTTCTGCCACCCCTCTTTGGACGAGCCCGCCGCCTGTAATGGCAACTTCCCCGCTGATTAAAATGCTGCCAGTGATGGTAAGGCTCGCGTTTTCTTCCACAATCACCGTTACATCACTTAACGTACGTGCATCCCAGACCTCGTCTTGCCCGGCTGCAATCCTAATCGTATTTGGCTCTTCCTTATCTGCATAGAGGACCTCTTCCTCCTCTGCATAGAGCACTCCGTCCTTTTCCTCTGCATAAAAGGCATCCGCATCATTATCAGAATCATCCTTTTCCCGGGGGATTCGTCCAACTTCGTTTTCCTCATCCACTACGTTCACAACAACCTTAGGTAAGGCAACTCCCTCCGACAGCAGGTAACCTTGCGGCAGGACAGGGGTAAATACATACGTCCCTTCTTGTCCCATGTCATATTCCGGCGTGCTTTCCCATGTGACGCCCTCAATAATAACTTCCTGGATTGTTTCCGGTCCCTGCGTATCTTCCGGCGTTGCCCCTTCTGGCTGCGATTCTTCTGGCACAGGGCTTTCCTGCCCTGCCCCTTCCATCACAGAGCCGTCCAATGCAGAACCATCCGGCGCAGAACCTTCAAGCACGGAGCCATCCGGTGCGCAACCTTCCAACACAGCGCCTTCCAACACAGAGCCTTCCAGCACAGAGCCTTCCAGCGCGGAACTTTCCGACGTGGAAACGTCCTGCCCTGCCCCTTCCAACGCGGAACCTTCTGGCACAGGCTTTTGTGGTTCTGCCTGCATTCCCTGGCTCCCTGCATTTTGAGGGCGGCATGACACGGTCAGGCTGCCAGGCAGGCCCAGCGCCTCAATGGGCGTCCCAACAGCGACAGTTTGCACCCCCGTCTTCTCCTCAATTTCACCCACAGACAAGATCTCATATTGGACGCCGCCAATTGGCGATTCTGCTGCCAGTGCAAATGCCTGATAATATCCATTGGGCAAAGATGTCATAATCAGACAAATGGAAAGCAGCGCTATGATTAGTTTGTTCCCTTTTCGTGTCCTTTTCCTGTTTTCAGGCAGCGTATCTTTTCTCTCTTTCATCCTCTTACACACTCCTCCCTTATAGGATATCAATTAATTTAAGGGCAAGTGATCTTCCTGTACCGTCTCACTTGCCCTTGTCTTAAACTACTGTTCTCCTAATATTTTCTATATGCCCTTACCGCAATTAAGCTTTTCCAACAGAGCCGAATAATTCCATCTTCTCTGTCACAGTTGCCTTGATAGCCTCTACGCCTGGTGCGAGCACTTTACGCGGGTCAAAGCCCTTGCCTTGCAAATCCTTGCCTTCTTCGATGTACTTCCTTACAGCGGCTGTAAAGGAAATCTGGCACTCTGTATTAACGTTAATCTTAGCAACGCCAAGGGAGATTGCCTTCTTAATCATATCCTCTGGGATTCCGGTGCCGCCGTGAAGGACTAAAGGCATCTCCCCTGTCTTCTGCTGAACAGCGTCCAAAGTCTCAAAACTCAGGCCTGCCCAGTTTTCAGGATATTTGCCATGGATATTGCCAATCCCGGCTGCCAGCATATCTACGCCCAAATCTGCAATTGCCTTGCACTCATCGGGATCTGCACACTCGCCTGCGCCGATAACGCCATCCTCTTCGCCGCCGATTGCGCCAACTTCTGCTTCAATGGACATTCCCTTGTCATGGGCAATCTTCACAAGCTCCGTCGTCTTGGTTACGTTCTCATCAATTGGGTAGTGGGAGCCGTCGAACATAATGGAAGAAAATCCTGCTTCCACACATTTCAGGCATGCTTCATAGCTGCCATGGTCAAGGTGCAGTGCAACGGGAACTGTAATGTTCAGCTCTTTGAGCATGCCATTTACCATGCCTACAACCGTTGTATAACCACACATATATTTCCCTGCGCCTTCCGATACGCCCAGGATAACCGGAGAATTCAGCTCTTGCGCTGTCTGTAAGATAATCTTGGTCCACTCCAGATTGTTGATGTTGAACTGTCCAACAGCATAATGGCCTTGTTTCGCTTTCTGTAACATTTCTTTTGCAGATACTAACATTTCTTTTCCTCCATTTCTGTCCTCTGCCCCCTTGGCAGAAAACACTGTCTTTATTTTTTAACGTGGCATCTCCCATTCAGCCCGCAGGCTAAATTCCATGCCGGGTGAAAGCCCTATAGGACTTCACTTCATACTGTATAGTTTACCTTATTTCTCCAAAAAAGAAAAGGGATTTCCGAAATTAAATTTTATTTTTCCTTATATGGAACGAGATGGTTATTCCTTGATGATATCTAGTTCCGTTAAATCTATGCCAGAGGCAGTTCAAAAAACTTTCAGTTCAATATAACGGCGTTTCATTTTTTTATATGCATTTGATTCCTTGTCAATATCTATCATATAATCCTGCAATCGTGAAAACTCTTCAATTGACACCTTCAGCATTTCTTTCTCTGTCATTCGACCATCCGCTTTCTATATGCCATTTATCAGTTAGTTTTATTATACCAATATACTATTTTCATGTAAAGCCTTTATTCCCGCGAGCAATATGCTCACAAAACGTTTCGGGAAACAGCCTTATCCGTTCTGGGAGTTATAATACCAACTTATATTTAGGCGTCCCCTCCAAAATCTCCTGCGGCCTCTGGACGTCATACCATGTATAGCCTGTTACCCTCCGGCTTTCGTCCACATACAAAGAAGCGTGTATCCCCGTCACGTTATCCGTGTAATCCCCCACCAAGCCCGACAAAAAATTATGGCAGCCTTTATTCACCTGCCTTAGCCAACGGCATACGCCCCCTTCCAACAACGTGGCATTCACCTGGTTTCCCTCATATGCATATTGCTCTAACCTGATATTGTCAACCTTTCCATCCAGCACGCTGCCATACGCATAACGTTCAACCCTTCCCGCCCCATTGTATTTCACTTCCATGATTTCTTCCAGCCCCGGCATGTTATAACGCAGCCCTGCTTGTATGGATGGCTCCTCCCAGAAAATATACTCCCGTCCCAAAAGCTCCCTTTCTAAACGGTCGCACGCAACCAGGCACCCTTCTTTGTCGTAATAGTACACAAAGCCAGGGTTCGTACGTTTTTTTACAAACCTTCCACGGGAAATATTCCCGATAAGAAGCCTTTGTAAATGGCATTCCGTCAGGATGCCCCTCGGCAATTCCATGCCGCCTTGGGAATATTTCTCATAAGCAATCTTTTGCTCTGTCACTTCCTTGAAATAAACCTCTTTATCCTTATATTCCTCAAAATATCTTTGCAGGGATTCCAGCCCTTCATCCCTAAGTTCCCTGAGCTTCTGGTAGGAATCGCTTCTCTTGTATGACGCAGTCTTTTGTTTTGATATAATTTCCACTTTCGTATTGCTCCTTAAGGGTCAACCCTGCATCTTACTGCTCACAATCATTTCCACTGCCTGCTTTTCAGCGGATATGGTGGCATCTGTATGTTTCCCCCCATATTCTCCATCCAATGTCCAGGCGATTTCCTCAGATGCTTTCACCTTCAGGCAGTCCGTCTTAAACGTATAGATGAGGTCTGTATTATCAATCAGGTTCGTCAGGCTCCCGATAATCTCATTCAGCTCTATAGGGTTTTTCGGCATTCGAATCAGAGTCACTTCAAAAATGCCGTCATTTAATTTCACATTTTTCCCGGTAATATTGCGGAATCCGCCTGCCGAAACAGAATTCGTCACCATCCCATAGATAAATTCATCTTCTATTTGTTGGTCCCCATAGGAAATTTGCAGATGGTATGGCTGCGCTGCCGGGATTCGCTTCACGCCCTCTAAGATATAGGCAAAATGCCCAATCCTGTTTTTCCTCTCCTGCCTGGTAGCGTAAGAGACGTCCGTAAATAACCCAAACGCCGCAATATACACAAAATATTCTCCATTAAAATTGCCAACGTCACAGGCAAAAGGCACGCCGCTAACTGCAAGCTGCGCCGCCTTTTCCATATTTTTAGGTATTTTCAGGGACGACGCAAAATCATTTGTGCTCCCGGAGGGGATATAGCCAATTGGGACTTTCTTATCCCGGCGCATCATACCGCTCACCACTTCGTCTAATGTGCCATCTCCACCGCTGCACACAACCAAACTGTACTTTCCTGCATATTTTTCTACCTGTTCCAATGCATCCTGAGGACGCTGCGTCGGATGGATGGTTACTTCATACCCGTTTTTGACAAACTGGTCCACAATCTCCAACAGCTTATTCTTAATCAGGCCTTTCCCTGAATAAGGGTTAAACACAAATAAAAGTTTCTCCTTGCGCACGACGGATCACCCCTTCCCTGATTGCCTCAAATCCTTTGCAATTTCACATAATTTGCGCAGCCTGTGGTTCACCCCGGACTTTCCCACCGGAGGCTCTAAATATGTACCCAGCTCTTTTAATGCAGCCTCTGGATATTCCAAGCGCAGCAGCGCAACTTCCCTCAAGTTGTCCGGCAGGCTGTCTAACCCCCTTACCGACTGGATAAAATTAATATCTTCCACCTGTTTTACCGCGGCGTTCACCGTCTTGTTGATATTTGCCGTCTCACAATTCACCTGACGGTTGACAGAATTACGCATTTCCTTCAATATGCGTACATTCTCCAGATTCATCAACGCAACATGCGCCTCCATGATATTTAGCATATCAACAATCTGGGAACCCTCTTTCAAATATACAACATAGCTCTTTTTGCGCTGGACAATTTTGGCGTCCATGCCAAAACTGTTGATAATCTCCTGTAGCTGCCCTGCCTTGGGCTGACCACTGCATACAACTTCCATGTGGTATGACTTCTCCGGATCGCTCATAGAGCCTGCGCTCAGGAAAGCTCCCCTGATAAACGCCCGGCGGCAACAAGTATTTTGCAGCAAAAGCCGGTTGGCAAGACCCGCAGTGCGGATATCCTCGCCTTTCTCGTTCTGCCATTTGACAGCCAGCAGCGTTCTGCGTATTTCCTCCGGCGCTGTCAGCGATAGCACAAACATCCTGCTCTTGTGCAAATACACGTTTTGCCGAACCGCAATGCTCACATTTGCATGGAATGTTTTGCGCATCAATATAAAATATTTGCGGGCAAGCGAGAGGTTCTCCGTGTATACACGCAGCGCTTTACCGCCTTGCATTTCCTCTAACTTCCCCACAAAACTTAAAATAGCTGCAATTTCAGCAATCTGGCAATGCCTGCCCTTATGAAACTGCCGCGATAGCTCCTCTTTCACTTCACTTGAAAATGACATGCCTTAAACCCTCCTCCCAGCTTCGCTGGGTCCCTCCTCATGCCATATACTCCTTTGGCTGTTCCACTAGGCATCAGGGCTCCTCCCAGCTTCGCTGGGTCCCTCCTCATGCCATATACTTCCTTGGCTGTTCCACTAGGCATCAGGGCTCCTCCCAGCTTCGCTGGGTCCCTCCTCATGCCATATACTTCTTTGGCTGTTCCACTAGGCATCAGGGCTCCTCCCAGCTTCGCTGGGTCCCTCCTCATGCCAAATCTTAGGCCAAGCGATGTGCTGCATCCTTCTGGATATCCCTGTGTTCAATCTTGATGCCATAGCCTTCCCTGTCCGCAAGCCGTTCATATAAGGCATT
>CATLBW010000042.1 GCA_949879775.1 uncultured Lachnospiraceae bacterium | reverse complement strand
GAGGAAAAAATATCCGATTACGTCCAGATGATAAGCGCTTATGACAAAAAGAGGGAAATGAGAAGAAGCGTTGTGATGGCGGGAGCGGCCTTGGGGATTGCCCTGGCGGCAGGTTTGTTTGGCAAGGTTATAGTGGCGTCCATAGCGGCGGTTTTGGGGCTTGTCCTGCTCAACCAGCATAAAATCGGCTACCGCATTGCCTTTGACAAGGTAGTGCGGGAAATAAACCGGGTGTTTCCGGGCTGGCTGATGGAGATGGCATTGCTGCTTCAAGGGAACAATGTACAGGTTTCCATAGAAAAAACGATTGCACATGCGCCTGTTGTGCTGCGCAGCGAGCTGCAGCGGCTTTCGGACAGCCTTAAGCGCACGCCAAACGCCATAGGGCCATACCTTGAATTTTTAAGTATATTTGAATTGTCCGCAGTGCTTTCCTCCATGAAGATGCTATATGCCATTTCTGAGTCTGGGCATGGGGATGCGCAGTCGCAAATCCGAATCCTTGTGCAGCGAAACAGCAAGATGATGGACAAGGCGGAAAAGCTGTCCAATGAAAAAAGCCTCGCCGGTATCAATGGCGTCTTTTATCTTCCCCAGGTGACTGTCTCCCTCCAGACAGTGGCAAATATGGTTGTGTTCATGTTGATGTTCTTAGGGCAGATGAAGTTATAGGGCCGCGTGCCATAAGAAAAGGAGGAAGGTAGATGCGAAGCATTTATAAGGAAGGAGGAGGCTATGGGACAGATTATGAAGACATATCTGGGAATCTTCTTTTTGCTGGTCACAGGGATGGTTGGCATTGGCGTGGTGACAGCGGGAATACAGGCTGCAAATGCCAGGAATTACCATGCGGATGTGATTAGTGAGATTGAGTGCAGTAACTTTAACGATACTGTGGTGGCCTCGTGTAAGCAGCAGGCACAAGAGGCAGGGTATGAACTGGAAGTAAAGACGATGGTTTATAACCTGCAGGAACATGCAAGGGTGGCGGAAGTCATCCTGCATTATGAATACGC
Organism: uncultured Lachnospiraceae bacterium; assembly: GCA_949879775.1. Classification (GTDB taxonomy): domain Bacteria; phylum Bacillota; class Clostridia; order Lachnospirales; family Lachnospiraceae; genus Petralouisia. The sequence continues at coordinate 23,460 of CATLBW010000042.1, read as the reverse complement.
AATCCCAGCGCTTAACCTGGTGACGGACCATCAGGTGCGGGGGTTTGCAAAATAAACCCAGGAGGTGGAGTTTTTGAAAAGTATAATAGAAGAATTTGCCGGCTCAGTCATTTATGTCATTGCCGGTGGCAGCATGTTGGGGATTTTTATGTTTCTGCTGGAGCGGCTGCTGGGTTAGCGGCAAGGTGCGAAAGCGTTAGAGATGGGAGGTTGGAATGAGAGAAATATTTGAAGAATACGGGAGGGTAATGGCTGCCGCAGTGTCATCCGTGCTGTTGATTGGGTTTGCAGCGGCTTTCTTGTCCCAGGGAGAGCTTTTTGAGGTAATTTCTATTTTCTCACAGAGTATTTGTTAGGAGGGGTTATGCATAAGGTTTATCAGGTAATGTCAGATATAATCCTTCCGGGGACCGTGTTTTTGGCAGTATTGGCAATCCTTGTAGGCGCAGCGCTGCTTTCCGGGATAGGCAAACGCATGGAAGCCCCGCAAGAGGATTTTAGCCAGATGGCGGACGTCCAGGCGGTAGAATCGCTGTGTGAAAGGGAGCTGCCAGATATCCGATGCGTGCAGAAGAAGCGTTGGGATGCCGGGGAGCACATCTTAGTCCCGCAAGTGTTTACAGCGGCTGATGCAGACGGAAATAAGATAGAGGTTTCCGTTTTGGATATCACAGACCAGGATGGCGCAAGCGCGATGGGTTTTTACAAAAAGGAAAATGGCTTGGCGGTATTCCCCAAAAGAGGTGTGTATACCTTCCTGCTGGCAGCGGAAGATGGCGAGCAAAAAAGGTGTACAAAGTGGATTTCGCTCCTTGTAGACCAAAGGTAGGAAACCCTGCGTTTATATATTTAGGAGGAGGCAGCATGAAGCACTTGGTTTATGGAATTTCTCTCTTAGCGATTGCTATCATGGCAGTTGCCGGGGCAATGGCAGCGAGCGGGAGGGACGTCCGGGAAAATGAGGCGGATAAGGCGCTGAATACGGCGGTTGAACAGACGTTAGGGCAGCTAAAGAGGTATGGGAATTATGAGATTGGCAGCGAGCAGGAGTTAATTGCGGATTTCCAGCAGGCGTTGCTTTTGCATATTTCATCAGATGCTGACATAAAGGTGAAAATCCTTACCGCTGATGTAGAGAAAGGCGTATTGGATGTAGAAGTCAGGCAGACATATCGGACGGTCAAGCAAAAGGAGAAACAGGCTGTCTGCCGGAAAACAGTGATTTTGGAGGAATTTACAGAAAAAAGGGCGTACTGCATAGCGGAATTCCTCGTAGATGGAGTTGTTTATGAAAAGTATTCTTTTTATAAAGGCGGCAGCCTTGCCATGCCTAAGGAGCCGCGCAGGGATGGCAGCGTGTTTCGTGGCTGGAAAGCCAAAGGGACGGGAAACTGGTTTGTGCCTGGCATGACGGCACAAGAGGATATCACAATGGAGGCGGTTTTCCAGCCAAGTACCCCGTAGCGGCTCATTGCTCGCGGGAATGAATAATGACGGATGGAAAGACAAAGCCAGCAAAAGGGAGGGTTTGGATGAAGGTAATTATAAGCATATTGTTGTCTGTGGCATTGTTAGCGGCAGAGGCGCCCGTTATGGGGCAGGGACAGCTTTTGGACAGCCCGGGAAGGGATGTCATTGAGAAGCAGGAAAGCGATGAGGAGCAGGAAAGCGATGAGGAGCAGGAAAGCGATGAGAAGCAGGAGGGGAACGAGGGGAAGCACAAGGAGCGCGTCAGGAGGGAAAAGCTAACAAAGAAGAGCGATGAGGGCGCGGGCATATTAAATGCGCAAAAGGAAATTGCCAAAGATAAAGGAGGAGTTACGAAGGAGGGAGAAATTGCGGCAAAGAAGGACAAAGCCCCTGATAAATTAGAGGCTGCGTTGGAGGAAGGGCGGGCGGCGTCGCCGTCCGTACAGGTTGAAGTGGACGACCAGGAAAGCAGCCTGGTTTTAGAGAGCGGCGAGCTGGTGTCAGTTATGGAAGAGACGGGGTATCATTATGTGCGCAACCGAATCATTGAGTGCCGCCACACAGCCTCGACCATCAATGCAAGCGTAAAATGCAAAAGAGCGGCAAATCCTCTGAATCCGACAAGGAACGAGCTGGTGAGCAATATCAGGCTTACCGGGAAGTTGAGGAATAAGGAATTTTCAGCGCATGTGAAAGCAGATGATAAAGGAGGCGTCGACAATACAGTCACACATTTGCGCTTAGAGGTGGAAGTGGACGCGCCTGGTGTGGGCAGGGAATTGCTTGCAGGTCCTTATGTCTGTGGGGATGGATATGCCGCTTATGCGTATTTTGAGAAACATTATTCCTACTGCCCCAATGCAAAACGTTTCTGTAAGGCAGGGGAATCCCACGTATGGCTGGGATGCAAAGGCGGGGACAATGGCACGGTCGAGTTTCATCCTGCACGGTTTTCCCATACATTTATGACATACAAGAAGAGCCCCAATAAATACAAGGTAAAGTACCATGCCAATGGGGGCGGCGGCACAATCAGCAGCCAGGATGCAGTCTATGGTCAAAAGCTGACGTTAAGCTCTGGAAGCAGGTTTAAGCGCGATGGGTATACGCTTACCGGATGGAATACCAGGGCAGATGGACGGGGGACGCAGTGGGAGCTGGGAGAAAAGGTAAAGAACTTAACGTCAGAAAATGACGGGCAAGTGACGCTATATGCGCAGTGGAGGGTAAATACGCTGACCGTAAGGTACAATGCAAACGGCGGCACGGTAGACTGGGTAAACGCCCCCAATAAAATAGAGGATTTTACCAATAGATGGAATTATAAAACTGCGAAATCAGATCCGGCGGATTTCTATTCTTTCCGCTTATCAAGAATCGGCTACGCCAGGAATGTTGGTGGGGAGTGGAATACGCAGCCGGATGGGACAGGAAGCTCTTTTGACCAGGGTGTTGACTATGAAATGACAGCTTACGCGCCGAACTTGAAAGATGGCGATCAGGAAATTGTGCTGTATGCACAGTGGAAGCCGAATGTTTATACGATTACGCTGCAGAATGGACTTGCGGACCCGCACGCTGAGGGGACGGGCAGGCTTTATAAGAAATATGGGAGAGGGATTTTTTTTGACAGTGCAGGGAGCAGGGAATTCGCATCAGGGCAGCCGATTTCCATACCGGGGAAAACAGGATATGTGTTTCGCGGTTATTATGCTTTAGGAGTGGATAATGCCGATGCTTCCGGCAATAAGAACAGTACGCAATTGATTGACAAAAGCGGCCAGTTGACGGCAAAGGGGCTGGAAAGGAAGGGCGTCATAGGGAATGAGACATGGTATGCCAGGTATGGTTATCTGATAGGGTGCGAGGATTATGCAGATATTCCCTGCGACTTAGAAAGGGCAGACGGGGACGGACGTGAGGATTTGGGCGTAAGCCTTTTTTATGACAGCATCACAAGAAAGGTAACCGTTGAAACTGCGCAGCCGGGATGCGATATTTCCCTTATTGTACAGCCTCCCGGAACCGAGATTGGGAACTTCAAGTCATCCCTGGGCGCTGGCTCTGTATCAGGAAGCACGAAAAGTTCGAAAAACGTGCAGATGCCGCTTACTGTCCCAGAGGGGGCGGCGTACCGGCTGAAAGTAATGAAAGGCCCAAAATCCCTCTGTGATAAGTACGTTTATATGGAAGATGGGCGTTTCCGGACGCTGGCAAAGCTGGGGGAGAAGGAGGCCATGCTTGCCGACGCAGGAGACAGCCTTGCGGGCAGCGCCTGGGGGACACATGGCGCCGAATATGGTTTATACCGGTACGACAGTTGTTCCGAAATAAAAAATATCCAGGGACCTGGAAACGTGCAGCGCTACTTCCGCTATAAGGACGTCAATATGGCATACAGCGGCAACGGCGCTAATTCTGGCAAAAATACCTTGGAGCGCCATGTGCCGTTGGAGGATATGTACCAGTTTCGGGAGAATGGGTTTGCCAAAGAGGGGGTGGAAAAGAAATATACAAAAGGCGGGAAGGAATACGAGTGCAAGGTAAAGTATAGCTTCCAAGGATGGGAGATGAGCGGCGAATGCCTTTTTGCGCAAAAAGCCCAACATAAAATGATGGACATTTACCTGCAAGCCGATGAGAAAGGAGTTATTTCAAATATGACAAAAGAGGATATCCATACTTATCAGGAAGCTGATTTGGTTTATAAGCTGCCGGGGATCGGCAGGATGGCTCTTTCCGGGGTCGGGGGAAGCCAGGGAGCCGGGCAGGGAAATGCGGCGGCAAGCGCTTATGCAGGCGCTGAGGAATATATAAACCTTTGCGCAAGATGGGATTCTTATCCAACGATTGTAGTTGCGCCAGGGGAGAGGATGGAATTTTATGAAGGGGAGGAGGTATCCAAGGAAAAGCTTGTCAGCCGGCTCCTGGCACATGACAATGAGGACAACAAGGATATGGGGAAATATCCCAGCCTGAATGATAAATTGCGTATCGTTAAGGTGTCTTACCCGGAGCCGGGCAACCACAGCCAGGCTGCCTATGAAGAGACTTATGAGAAAGATGTGCCAGCCGGTTTTCTCCTTGACACTTACTACCTCAAGCTTGAAAAGGACGAGGCCGTGGAGGCGCTTGTGACATTTGCCGTCACGGACAGTACAGGGAATACGACGACCGAGCAGGTCCCGGTTCGGGTAAAATATAATAATTACCCCCAAATCAGCAGTGAGGATACCTATTACTATTTAAAGGAAGAGGCTAATCAGGGAGGAATCACAACTGAGGCGCTGATTGGGCGGGCAGCCGCAGGAGATAAAGAAGACGGCGACATAACCGGCAAGCTAAAGCTCAAGGATTTTGACGCACAGGAAATCAAGATGCAGACGCAGGCAAAGGCGGAGTTTGACGTTACCTATCAGGTAACGGATTCCTATAAAAAAACGTCTTACAAGACGGTGAAGCTTGTAGTATGGGATGAAGATGCAGCTATAGCACAAATGCCGCAGCGCTATGTACGTTTTATATCTAAGAAGTATTTGGGCACTTTGGAAGAGAATTCTATCTGGCGGGAGCCGGGGAACTTAGCATACCTCAAAAATATCCTGGGGAATGAAGCGCCTTTAGAGACGTGGGAATTTACCCATGAGGATGTGCTTGCCATCCAGGAGTGGATGACAGGGAGCGGGGATGGAAGCTGGAAGCTTGGACAGGAAGCGAACCAGGAATTCTTAGCGAAGTTCTCCCATTGCAGGCAGTAAAGGGCAAGGGTGCGTTATAAGCAAATAAAAAGATAATTGGGGAGCCTTTATAGATATTAGGAAGGAAAGGGTTGCTGCAGCAAAAGAGAAACATGCATTGGACTGGCAATGGCGGTCGTATGTTCCATCCTTCATGCAGCAGCCCTTTTTGTCTTTCCTATAAGAGAAAAATAATTATGCGCACTCTATTTGCTGCCAGCAGCCGTTTTGGCATAGTCCGTGTCCACCAGTTCCTGATAAGCGGGACTGCCGGTAAGCTCTCCTGAATCAGAGAGAATATCTAAAAGGAGCTGGTAACTGTCTTCCTCGAATATAAGGTTTTCTTTCCATGTGTCCTGTTCATAATATCTCGTCACAATGGCGGTAAGGGTTTTGGCGTCTGTCTCTTTAAACTGCGGAGCGATAACCGCTGCGATTTCCTCTGGCGTGTGGCTTCTGGTGTAATCCATGCCTTTTTGCAGGGCGTTGGTGAACTGCTGGATGATTTGAGGGTTTTTCTCCATATAATCTGCTTTGGCGCTGAATGCGGTATAAGGGACATAGCCGGAATCCACGCCCAAAGATGCAACGACATAGCCTTCCCCCTCTAATTCCAGGGACGTTGCGCCAGGCTCAAATTCTACGGAGAAATCGCCTTTGCCGCCGGAAAATGCAGCGGCTGTGGAGCCGAAGTCTATGCTCTGGTCGATGGAGAGGTCTGAGGCGGGGTCAATACCATTTTGTTTTAGGATATACTCAAAAACCATTTCCGGCATACCGCCTTTGCGCCCGCCAAGCACTTCGCTTCCCTTTAAATCAGACCAGGTAAAGTCGGGCATTTCTTTGCGTGCGACCAGGAAATTGCCGGCGCGCTGCGTTAATTGTGCAAAATTCACTACATAATCCTGCGCTCCCTCATTGTAGGTATAAACGGTTGTTTCCGGTCCCATGAACCCGATATCCGCTTCGCCGGATAAAACGGCGGTCATCGTCTTGTCAGCGCCGAACCCGGTAACGAGCGTCAGCTCAATGCCTTCTTCTTCAAAGTATCCTTCTTCGATTGCCACATACATGGGTGCATAAAAAATAGAATGCGCTACCTCATTCAGTGTCAGCTTTGTAAGGGCCTGGCCGTCCTTTTTGGAAGAGCAGCCGCTAAGGAGTGAAACGCCCAAAACAGCAGCCATGCATAAGCACATAACCAGGCAGCGGGATAAATGTTTTTTCATATTTTCGTCCTTTTGATGTTTATTTATAGTTATAGTATGTGGAAGCATGAGAATGTGTTATCATGATGGGCGCTTGTTTTTTCCCGGGAAAACAGCTAAAATAGTAGAAAAAGAGAAGAGAAGGTAGAAGGAAATGATAACGGATAAGTTAGATATGCATACGCATACGATTGCCAGCGGACATGCGTATAATACCAGAAATGAGATGATTGCGGCGGCTGCCGAATGTGGGTTGGAGATACTGGCAATCACGGAACATGCGCCTGCTATGCCAGGGAGCTGCCAGCCAATCTATTTTTCCAATTACAAAGTTTTGCCGCGCAAGCATGGGGAAATGACGGTACTGTATGGCACAGAGCTGAATATTTTAGATTATGCGGGCCATGTGGACCTTCCGGACGAAATTCTAAGGGAGATGGATGTGGTCCTGGCAAGCATCCACCCGCCATGTTATGTCCCAGGCACAGTGGAGGAGAATACTTCCGCTTATCTTGGGGCTATGAGAAACCCGTATGTCAATATTATTGGGCATCCGGATGACGGTCGTTTCCCTATTGATTATGAAACTTTGGTTAAGGCTGCAAAAGAATACCATGTGCTGTTGGAAGTAAACAGCACCTCTTTATCGCCGGTAAGTTTCCGTATGGGAGCCAGGGAAAATTATCTTGAAATGTTGGGTTTGTGCATGAAATACCAAGCGCCTGTTATTGTAAATTCAGATGCGCACGCCGATGTCTGGGTTGGCGAGCATGCATTTGCCTTAAAGCTGTTAGAAGAAATGGGCTTCCCGGAAGAGTTGGTTATAAATGCCAGCAGCGGGGCTGTATATGATTATATCAATTATAACTGTAAATGAAATGGTTTGTAAATGAAATGGTTTGTAAATGTAAGGGGCTATGGATGTTATGAAAATCAATTTACGTTGCAGGCGCGAAAATCATATTTACTTTACAACTTTAATATGTTAAAATCATAAGGATATGGGGGCATAGGGATGTGCCTCAGAAATACATAAAGGAGAATGGGTATGAGCAAAAAATTGAGGACAGAAGCTGTAGACCATTTATTTGAAGCTATACTGAAATTGGAAAATAAGGAAGAATGCTATAAATTTTTTGAAGATGTGTGCACGGTCAATGAGCTGTTATCTTTGTCCCAGAGGTTTGAGGTGGCAAGGATGCTGCGGACGCAGAAAACATATCTGGACATCGCGGAGCAGACTGGGGCTTCGACGGCGACAATCAGCAGGGTGAACCGTTCCCTGAATTACGGGAACGACGGATATGATATGGTATTTGCCAGGATGGGGATTGTGGAGGAATAAAAATATATAAATATTACACGTCTGGCCATAGGGGAGGAATAAAAACCAGATATTTTATGTCTGGCTATAGGGTATCTGTTTCTTGCCAAGGCATCATCTCCTCTTCGGTAAGGTGAAGAGCAGATAAGCCTTGCGCAGCCGCCTTTAACTATCAGGTTTTTTGTTCTTATCAGAAGCATTTTCGGGATTGCCCATTGCTGGGACCCTGCCGTCAATCATATGCTCAATCAACTGTTTTTTCATGTACACATCGAAACAAAGCATACAGATAAAAGCAAAACGCTGGAGCTCGGCCTGGTCTTCCTTTGGCAAATCGGTAAAGGTTTGCAGGCTGGTCTGGTATTTCCTGGTAAGGTCTTTTTGCATGTTATAGATCCCTGCTTCTTCTAAGCGGAAGATTTCTGAATAAATATCTTCCAAGTCAAAATCTGAGCCGGAAGCAAAGTATTTATCGGTGATAGGGTTCAAGATTGCCTGTATGTCCCCGATGCTGAGGATGTTCTTAAAATAGTAGATGAAAATTAAGGCAAGCATATGTTCCTTGGAGTACTTTTTCTTGATAGGGGGAGGGAGCAGGTTGTTCTTGGCGTAATTATTAATCATGGTTTTGGTCAGCACTTTGTCTTCCGCATGCCGTTTGCAGGCGGATAGCTGGGTATCCATGAAGGTTGTCACCTGATCCATATATAAATCAATGTTTGGAAAATCTTCCGGTTTGATAAAATCAATATGTGACAGGCTGTTTAAAATACTGTTCAGTAAGTCTTTTTCATCAATTGTCATTCTTTTCACCTCAAAAATATTATATAGTATTCAAAAACAGATGACAAGCAGTTTGTTGGTTTTCCATGTTATATGGAAGAAAAGCGGTTGAAATATGAAAAGGCATACACTATAATAAACATATGTTTTGGCGTGTACCAGGGAGGAAATAAGATATGTACGAGAATTTGAATGCTATGCAGCGGGAAGCGGTCTTTTGTACAGAGGGGCCGTTGCTTATTTTGGCGGGGGCAGGTTCTGGCAAGACCAGGGCGCTGACGCACAGGACAGCCTGCCTGATTGAGGAGAAGGGCGTTAACCCCTATCACATTCTGGCAATCACGTTTACGAATAAGGCTGCGCAGGAGATGAGGGAGCGTATCGACGAGCTTGTAGGGTTCGGTTCGGAGAGCATCTGGGTTTCCACGTTCCATGCTGCGTGCGTGCGTATTTTGAGGCGTTATATTGACCGCCTCGGTTATGACAACCACTTTACCATTTACGACACAGATGACCAGAAGTCGTTGATGAAGGATGTCTGTAAACGTTTGCAGGTTGATACGAAGGTTTATAAGGAGAGGATGTTCCTGGGGGTGATTTCTTCTGCTAAGAATGAATTGATTTCGCCGGAGGAATTTACACGGCGCGCCGTGGGGGATTTTGTGAAAGAGAGGCAGGCGGCGGTCTACCGTGAATACCAGGCGACGCTGCATAAGAATAATGCGCTTGATTTTGATGATTTGCTTGTGAAGGCAGTGGAGCTTTTTAGGCACGATGCAGAAGTCCTTGGCAGTTACCAGGAACGTTTCAGGTATATTATGGTGGATGAGTACCAGGACACGAATACGGCGCAGTTTGAGTTTATACGCCTGTTAGCTGATAAATACCGGAATTTATGCGTGGTGGGGGACGACGACCAGTCCATTTATAAATTCCGGGGGGCGAATATCAGGAATATCCTCAGTTTTGAGGACGTCTACCCCGATGCAAAAGTAATTAAGCTTGAGCAGAATTACCGTTCCACGCAGAATATCCTGGATGCGGCAAACGCTGTGATTGCCAATAATGTGGGCAGGAAGCCCAAGAGCTTATGGACGGAGAATGACGCGGGTGACAAGATTAACTTCCAGCAGTTTGATTCCGCCTATGAGGAAGCGGATTATGTGGTGAGGGATATCCAAAGGAAGGTCCGTGAAGGGGCATGCAGTTATGGCGACTGTGCGGTTTTATACCGCACGAATGCACAGTCCCGCCTGTTTGAAGAGCGTTTTGTGTTGGGCAATATGCCTTACCGTGTTGTGGGTGGCGTGAATTTCTATGCCAGGAAAGAAATAAAGGATTTGCTTGCCTATCTGAAAACAATTGATAACGGCAGGGACGACCTCGCGGTGCGGCGTATTATCAATGTTCCCAAGCGTGGGATAGGGGCCGCCACGCTTGGGCGCGTACAGGAGTATGCCACGGACATGGGGCTGAGTTTTTATAATGCGCTCAAAATGGCGGATGACATCCCAAGCATTGGGCGTGCCGGGGTGAAAATCAAACCGTTTGTCACGTTAGTCCAGTCGATGCGCAGTAAGCTGGAATTCCTCAGTGTCTCCCAGATTTTGCAGGAAGTTATTGATGAGACTGGGTATGTTAAGGAGTTGGAAGCGGAAGGGACGGAAGAGGCCAGGGCGCGTATTGAAAATATTGACGAGTTAATCAGCAAGGCTGTGGCTTATGAGGAGGGTACTGAGGAGGAGCCGACGTTAAGCGGGTTCCTCGAAGAAGTTGCCTTGGTTGCGGATATAGATAGTTTACAGGAGGGCAGCGATTATGTGGTATTGATGACCTTACATAGCGCCAAGGGGCTGGAGTTCCCCAATGTCTATCTGTCAGGCATGGAGGACGGCTTGTTCCCGAGCTATATGGCGATTATCTCGGACGACCCTATGGATATTGAGGAGGAGCGGCGTCTCTGTTATGTGGGGATTACGCGTGCCATGACGAACCTTACAATTTCATGTGCAAGACAACGTATGGTTCGCGGTGAGACACAATATAATAAAGTATCCCGCTTTGTAAAGGAAATACCAGGAAGCTTATTAGGAAGGGCGCCGCAAGGCAGGGGTGAAGAGAAGAAGGCGGGTGAAGCTTCTGCGCGTCCTTTCCGTCAGGCAGGCTCTAAGGTAAATCCAATTTTTACAGTTGGCAATGCGCAGGGCAAGCCATACCAGAAAAAGCCGTACCAGAGCACATCGTTTTCCAGCAACGCGACCAGCGGGATTACCCTGGAATATGCCAGCGGGGACCGTGTAAAACATATCAAATTTGGGGAAGGGACGGTTGTGCAGATTGTGGAGGGCGGCAGGGATTATGAGGTGACTGTGGATTTTGACCGGGTTGGCGTAAAAAAGATGTTTGCCTCATTTGCAAAACTAAAAAAAGTATAAATTTTGCAAAAACTGGTATGATAATTGGCAAAGGTGTGCTATAATATGCCATAAAGAGTTTGATGCTGACGTTTGGCATATTTGGGTTGCTGTTCCTGGATTAGGTATTATATTTTTAGGTATAATGCCGGGTTATGGCTGGACAGTGACGATGTTGGAACTCAATTCAGGGAATGTCAGGCAGTTTATCTGCCAGTATTTAAAGAAAATAAAGGCAGGCGCGGGAGGGCTGCAGTTTCCCCGTGGTCGCCTATTGTGCTGGAACACGCACGGAATGGAGGAAATCATGAACAGAGAAAAGATGGATAATTTTTTAAGTTCAGTGAAACTGAACGAGCTGCTGCACAAAGAGGAAGAGTGCGAGAAGAAGAAATCTAGGTTGTTGTGGATTTGCGCGATCGCAGGGGCAGTCGTAGCCGTTGCAGCTATTGCATATGGTGTTTACCGTTTCTTTACCCCGGATTATCTGGAGGATTTTGAGGATGACTTCGAGGATGATTTCGAGGATGAAGAAGATTTCTTTGATGAAGAGGACGAGAAAGAATAAGAAGGGCTTGTATGAAGAAGAGAGGCTCCCGCATGGTATTGTGGGAGCCTTTTTGGGTATTTGCAATACTAATTTAGTCCCTGGCAAAACGAATCAGATGTGCGAATAGACAGGTGAGTTTACTTATAGTAAACGACAAAAAGAATTGTCATTTACTATAGTTATCAATGAGATAAGATGTTGTACTTGGCTTAAGGAGAAGAATATGAAAAAAGGACAGATTTATGAGGGAACGGTTGCGCGGATAGATTTCCCCAATAAAGGGATTGTGCTGCTGGAAGATGGGAAAAAGGTTATCGTGAAAAATACGCTGCCAGGGCAGAGGGTCTCTTTTGCCGTAAATAAGGTTCGAAAGGGAAGGGGTGAAGGAAGGCTGTTGGAAGTGCTGGAGAAATCGCCATTAGAGCTGGCAAAAGCCCCATGCCGGCATTTCGGGTCTTGCGGAGGCTGCACGTTTTTGAATTTGGATTATGAAGGGCAGATGGCATTAAAGGAGCGGCAGGTACGTGAACTTTTAGAGCCAGTGTGCGCCCCTTACCAAGAACAGAGAGGCGGTAAGGCATTTTCTGATATTTTTGAAGGGATTAAGGGCAGCCCTCGGCAATTTGCCTACCGTAATAAGATGGAGTTTTCTTTTGGGGACAGTTGTAAGGATGGGCCGCTCTGCCTGGGGATGCATAAGCGCGGCAGTTTCCATGATATTGTGACGGTGGCGGGATGTAAGATTGTGGATGAGGATTTTTCCCGGATTCTGGTGGCGGCGCTGTCATATTTCCAGGAAAACAATACGCCCTATTACCACAAGATGCGCCATGTTGGGTATTTGCGCCATTTGCTGGTGCGAAAGGCCACAAAGACTGGGGAGATCCTTGTGGATTTGGTGACGACAGGACAGATAGACCGTGAACGCGAATCCGGCCTGCTGGCAGGGTTTGGGGAAAGTTTGCGGCAGTTAAAGATGGATGGGACGATTGTGGGCATTTTGCATACCCGCAATGACAGCCTGGCGGATGCGGTGATTAATGAAGGGACCGATATTTTGTATGGGCAGGATTATTTTTATGAAGAGATATTAGGCCTGCGTTTTCGGATTACGCCGTTTTCTTTTTTTCAGACAAATTCCCTGGGAGCGGAGGTTTTATATGAGACGGCACGGGAGTATGTCGCGGATGATGGGAATGGGAAGGTGATTTATGATTTGTACAGTGGGACAGGGACGATTGCACAGATTCTTGCCCCTGTGGCGAAGAAAGTCATCGGTGTGGAGATTGTAAAAGAGGCGGTGGAGGCTGCGAAGGAGAACGCTTCTTTGAATGGGCTGCGCAATTGTGAATTTTTGGCAGGGGATGTGTTTAAGGCCCTCGACGGCATTGAGGAAATGCCGGGGTTTATTGTGCTTGACCCGCCCAGGGATGGCATTCATCCCAAAGCATTGGAACGCATCATCCGTTACGGCGTAAAGAAGATGGTTTACATTTCCTGCAAGCCCACCAGCCTGGCTCGGGATTTGGAGGTTTTGCAGGCGCGTGGCTATATGGCGGAGCGGGTGTGCTGTGTGGATATGTTTCCTTTTTCGGCAAATATAGAGACTGTGTGCCTGCTGCATCGGCGGGATATGTGAAAATAAGGGAATGGCCTTTGGCCGGGTAATAATATTCCTGAATGGGTCTTTTAAAGGCTTGGTCGCTGCCTATGAAGCAAAACGGTTAGCTCCCTGCTTGTCCAGAATATGTAAAAAACTAAATATTTATTCCAGGTATATGTAAAAAACCTATAGTTTTTGGGGGTGAAAAAGATAATATAACATACTATAATAAATTATCTATAAAATTAGCAAGGATTGAGAAATTTTGACGGTGAAGTTTCTGCAATCCTTCTTTATTAAATGAAAGGAGTAAATTGTGAAGAAAGTAATGAAGAGCGGATGGAAGCGCGTATGTGCCGTAATCCTGGCGGCGGCAATGACATTGACAATGCTTCCGGTGGATGCACGGGCAGAAGATGAGAAAAAAGAAATTTACAGAAATGGTTTTGAAGATGGGGAATACCAAGGGATTATGGGGCGCGGTTCGGTAACGCTTGAAGTCTCTACTTCGGTACACCATGATGTAGGCAATAACAGCCTGTCAGTCAGCGGGCGTTCGGCGACATGGCATGGCATCCAGTTATCGCTTGCGCGGCTTGTAACTTCTGGGAACACATATGATTTCAAAGTATATGTAAAGCAGGATTCGGGCGCGGAGCAGACTTGCGACCTGGGGGTACAGTATAATGACGCCAGCGGCCAAACAAAGTATGATTCGATTGTTGGGTATGGAAGGACGTGCGTGAGCGGTGAGTGGACGGAGCTGAGAGGTTCCTTTAAAGTTCCGGAGACTGCGAACGATATTGCTTTGTATCTTCAGTGTTCTACATCCGAGACGGCAGATTTTTTTGTAGATGATTTGTCAATTTCCGGTATCCCTGCAATACTCAATGAATTTAAGCCGGATGAAGAGCTTTACAGCAAAATGGTTAAGGGAAGCGTTTTTTCTACGGGCAACAATGCTCGCTTAAAGACAGCTATTCAAAAAGCACGAGAGGGAAAAGATGTATCACTGGCTTATATTGGAGGCTCCATCACGGAGGGCGGTGGCTACAACCCTAACTCCGCATGTTATGCAGAAGTCTCTGCGACGGCTTTTGCTAAGAAATATGGCGTAAATGAGGGCAGGAACGTTCATTTTATCAATGCAGGCATGAGCGGCACGCCGTCGGATATCGGCATTATCCGCTACAATCGCGATGTGGTTGGCCGCCTGCCGGAGGGCAGCAGCCATCCAGACATTTTGTTTATCGAGTTTGCGGTAAATGATTCCGGTTGTGAAACAAAGGGCGGCGCATATGAGGGGCTAATCCGCCAGGCGTTAAGATCAGGCTCAGCGGTTGTCCTGGTATTTTCCGTATTTAACAATTTAAACCGCGTAGAAGAGATGAATTACCGCAAATATGGGACGGCGTATGATCTGCCCATGATTAGCACGGCGGACGCGATTAAGGATGTTTACCAGGAACCTGGATTTTATGATTGGTTTTACAATGATACGCTTCATCCCAATGCAAATGGCTACAAGCTTATGGCGGATTGCATCCTGGAATTGATGGACATTGTTGATAAAGAGGAGGCGGAGGCTGATAATGCGACAGATGTGGATTCCATCCAAGCAGTGACGTCCTCTTCCTTTGAAGGGATTAAGATGATTGATTCGACAACAACAGCGGACGCTGATCCGGCAATTAGCGCTATTCGTGCAGGCGGGTTCAGCGGCAAGGACAGCAATGTTCCGACATACCAGTATTTGTATAATGGGGTTAAGGGAGAAAAATGGTTTCCAAATAACTGGATGTATGCAGGGAATGGGACGAATGATCCTTTAACGATTGAAGTTAATTGCCAGACATTTATGCTCGTATACAAAGAGACAAGTGAAAATGCGTATGGTTCGGCGGATTTGTATGTGGATGGCGTGAAAAAATCCACATTGAGCTGCCACAACGCTTCAGGCTGGAATAATGGGAAAGTATGCATTGCCTTGCAGGAAAAAGAGTCGGCTATGCATAAAATCGAGTTGAAGATGGCAGCGGGAGAGGAAGCGAAAAAGTTCACCTTGTATGCGATTGGCTATCAGACAGATTATGTGCCGGTGGACCAGGCGGTAGAGGATGTGAAAACGTTAATCGACGCCATTGGCGAAGTGGTTTATGATAGCGCCAGCAAGGGCAAGATTGATGCCGCAAGGGAAGCATACGATAAGCTGACGGACGCCCAGAAGGCCTTGGTGGATAATTATGAGGTATTGACGGCGGCAGAGGCAAAGTATGAGAGCCTTACGCCTGAGCTGCCTCCGGCAAAAATTAACATCACGGAAGCTGCCGTGAAGAAGATTGCGGACCAGTATTACACGGGCAAAGCGAAGAAGCCGTCCCTTGCCATAACGTACAAGGGCAGCAGCTTAAAAGCCAACAAGGATTACACGGTAAGTTACAGGGATAACACGAAAATCGGAACGGCGACTGTAACGATCAAAGGATTAGGGGATTATACGGGAGAAACCTCCAAAACATTTAAGATTACCGTCAAGAAGAATGCAAGTTATACCGTTGGGAGTTACAAGTACAAGATTACGGATGCCAAGACGAACGGAAAGGGCGCGGTTGCATTGAGCGGCGTCAAGAGCAAGAAGGGCAAGGGCATCAAGGTGGCTGACACGGTAACAATTGGAGGCAAGAAGTTCCTTGTCACATCCATTGGCAGCGGCGCTTTTTCGGGATGCAGCAAAGCCACTAGCGCGACGGTTGGCAAGAATGTCACCAAGATTGGCTCTAAGGCATTCTACAACTGCAAGAAGCTGGCTAAGATCACCATCAAGGGCACAAAACTGAAATCGGTGGGTTCCAAAGCATTCAAGGGCATTAGCAAGAAAGCATCCATCAAAGTGCCAAAGAGCAAGCTGAAAACCTATAAGAAATTACTGAATAAGAAAGGGCAGGCGTCCAGCGTCAAGGTTAAAAAATAAAAAGATAGTGTAGATTTATCGAACAGGGGTTGGCTTGCGCCAGCCTCTGTTCAATTATCGTTATTGAGATAGTAAAATGCAGATGGCTGTGGTAGAATAGAAGACGAATGATAAGGATTGGAAAGGTGAAGAAATGATTGAAGAAATTAAAACACGCAGAAGCATACGCAAATATAAACAATACGAAATTCCCACAGAAGCCATCAATAAAATTATTCAGGCCGGGCGTTTTGCACCCTCTGGAAAGAATAAACAGCCGTGGAAATTTATCGTCTATGGAGGGGATGCGAAGAGAAACCTTCTTGCAAAGATGGAAGAAGGGTTAAAGCGGGAGTTAAGCGGCAAGGCTTACCTGCCTGATAGCGCTTATGGTTTACCGGACGCCCATAATACGCTGCGGGTGATGGGGGAGGCGCCAACCTTGGCAGTAATTATAAACCCGTATGGGAAATCGCCGTTTGAGCAGGTTACGGTTGACGAACGTGTGACGGAAATTGTGGACTCGCTTTCAATCGGTGCGGCCATCCAAAATATGCTTTTGGAGGCGGAACGGTTGGGAATAGGGACGTTGTGGATTGGCAATACTTTTTTTGCTTACCCAGAATTGGCGGAATTTGTAAAAGAACCTGGGCAGTTGGTGGGGGCGGTAGCTATGGGGTATGCACAAGAAAAGCCAGGGCAGCGGGAGAGGAAGCGTCTGGAAGCTATCTTAGAGTATCGTTATTGATATTTACAGCATTAGGATTTAATGGAAGGATAAAATGTAGAAATTGGTAGTCAGTGCAAGCAGAAGGACAGACAATGGTATCTGAATTTAATGGAAGGATAAATATAGGAATTGGTAATTAGTGCAAGCAGAAGGACAGACATCCCATCTTATTATACGGAATGGTTTTTTCACAGGCTCAAGGAAGGGTATGTCCTTGTGAGGAATCCCATGAATTTTCATCAGGTAAGCAGAATCAGCCTGTCGCCGGAAGTGGTTGATGGGATTGTCTTTTGGACGAAAAACCCTGTGCCAATGCTGGAAAGATTGGCGGAGCTTGAAAGGTATCATTATTATTTCCAATTTACTTTAACGCCCTATGGGCCTGAAATAGAACAAAACCTGCCCTCCAAGGACGAGGTTATCATACCAGCATTTCAGCGGCTGTCAGAGGAAATCGGCAGGGAAAGGGTGGTTTGGCGGTATGACCCGATTTTTTTTGGCGGAGCATATACCATGGACTGCCATTGCCGGTATTTTGAGATGCTGGCTTGCAGGCTGGCACGGTATACGCAGAAATGTACCGTCAGCTTTATAGATTTCTACAAAAACACTAGGCGCAATGCAAAGCAAGTAGAAATGCGCCAGCCTACAGCATCAGAGCAGGAGGAGCTGTTGGGACGGTTTGCCGGGATTGCCAGGCAATACGGTATTTCCCTTGACGCTTGCGCCCAGGAGGGCGATTTTAGCGGCTTGGGGATTATGCCTGCCCATTGCATTGACAAAGGGAGGTTAGAGAGAATCGGGCAATTCCGCCTGGATATGAGGAGGGACAAGAACCAGAGGAGCGCCTGCGGATGTGTGGAGAGCATTGACATTGGGGCTTATAATACCTGTAAGAATGGCTGTATGTATTGTTATGCCAATTATAACCATACGAGCGTCGCTGGCAATTTCCGCAGCCATAACCCGCGCGCTCCGTTGTTGTTTGGGGAGCTGACAAAGGCCGATTGTGTGAAGGTAAGGAATGTTAAATCGTTTGCAGACAGGCAGATAAGCCTGTTTGAGTAAGGTCCGGTGTTTGGGGTTAATCTGCCCTTCTGGGATTTTTGGGGTGAGTTTGGGTTATCCTGGCAGTTCTATATACTGCCTGCAGAAACGAAAGGTTGACAGAAAATGACATATGATTGTTTGATTATTGATGACGAAAAGCTGCTTGCAGACAGCACAGCGGAATATTTCAATCTGTTTGGCGTTAAAAGCGCGGTTGCATACAGTGTCTTGGAATGCAGGGATTTTTTCAGGGAGGACACGGCGCAGTTGCTTCTGCTGGATATCAACCTTGGCGACGGCAGCGGCTTTGCGCTTTGTAAGGAACTGCGGGAGGCTACGCAAATCCCTATCCTGTTTATCTCAGCGCGGACGAGCGATGATGATCAGATCATCGCCCTGAGCATTGGCGGCGACGATTACATCCAAAAGCCGTATTCCCTCAGCGTTTTGCTGGCAAAAGTCAAGGCGGTGCTTAAACGCTATGGAAGCAAAGAGCCGCAAAAGTACGCGGACGGGCGTTTGTCTGTGGATTTTAATGCGAAGCAGGCGTTCGTTGACGGTTCTTTTGTAAAGCTGACGTCCCTGGAATTTAAGCTGCTGTCCTATCTGGTGCAAAACGCGGGGCGGGTGGTTTCCAAACAGGAGCTTTTTGATAAAGTGTGGGAAGACAGATTTACAGGGGATGGCACGCTGAATGTCCATATCCGTAAAATACGCGAGGCGATTGAACGGGAACCGGGCAGCCCAGAATACATCGTTACCGTCTGGGGTGACGGCTATAAGTTTATAGGGAGGAACCAATGAAAAACCGAATTTTTTTCGGCTCTCTTCTGATGTTCTTTTTGCTTGAATTACTTGTCCTTACCTGGTATGCGCGTCCGAAAGAAGAGAAATTACAAGATACAGTGGCAGTCAATGAAGTTGTAAAAACCGTGCAAAAGGATTGGCATTCTTTCGAAAGACATCGTAACCGCACGTCGCTTGAATATGTCGTGCTTGACGCGGACGGGGCAGTCTTGTACCGGACAAGCGAGGGGCTGAGCGAGAGCATGAACGCGGCTATCGGGCATAAAGATACGATCCTCGATATTGAGGTTGACAGCATGGCTGCAGGCAAGGTCATTATATATAATAACGGTGCGCTGGTTTCGCAATCTGAAAATCAGCGTACCGTTGTTGTTATCATAGCGGCAATATCCTTACAAGGCTGTATTTGCGCCGCATATTTTTTCTATATACGCCGCACGGTCCTAAAGCCATTCCAAAAGCTGGAAGGGTTTGCTTGGCGTGTTGCAGGGGGCAATCTGGATATTCCGCTAGAGATGGACCGGCAGAATCTATTCGGGGCGTTTACCGAGAGCTTTGACATTATGCGCTCTGAATTAAAGAAAGCGCGGATTGCCGAGGCAAGGGCAAACGAGAGCAAAAAAGAACTGGTTGCAAAGCTGTCGCACGATATCAAAACGCCGGTTGCAAGCATCAAGGCAGCCTCCGAAGTAGGCGCGGCATTATCGCCGGATGAAAAGAGCAGGGCCAATTATGAGCAGATTATCCGCAAAGCAGACCAGATTAACACGCTGGTTACAAATCTGTTTTCTGCAACGTTGGAAGAACTCCATGAGCTTCCGGTAACGCCCACGGAGCTGGGAAGCAAAGAACTGCGGACGTTATTGGAGAATGCCGATTACCTGCATCGTGCAATAATACCTCCTATTCCCGATTGCGTGCTGTTTGCAGACAAACTCCGTTTGCAGCAGGTATTTGATAATATCTTTGCCAATTCCTATAAGTATGCCGATACCAAGATAAGGGTAACCATAGGTATCGAGGAGAATTATTTGGTTATCCCTATAGAGGATTACGGCGGTGGTATTGACGAATCGGAGCTGCCGCTTTTAAAAGAGAAATTTAAGCGCGGCAGCAATGCAAAGGATATAGAAGGCGCAGGCCTGGGGCTGTACATCGCCGACTATTGCATGGAAAAAATGCATGGGAGCCTGGATGTTGAAAACGCCCCAAACGGGCTGAGGGCGACTGTTCGGGTAGCCCTTGGCGGCGTCATTTAAGGGATTTTTAAGGATTGCATAAAGACAGTTAAGGATTGGAAACGTACAATAGGACGTGTGAAAAGGAGGGTAAATCTTATGAGAGAAGCTTTATTAAAGACTGAAAAATTGAGCAAGTCCTTTTCAAACGGCGGCTCCATGCAGCACGTTCTGAAAAATATTGACTTACAATTGCACAAAGGCGACTTCACTGTTATCATGGGGGCGAGCGGCGCAGGGAAATCCACGCTTCTTTATGCCTTGTCGGGGATGGACACGCCTACGCTTGGCAAGATTACTTTCGCAGGGCAGGTGATATCCGGGCTGTCCCAGGATAAGCTTGCCGTGTTCCGGCGCGGCCATTGCGGGTTCGTATTCCAACAGATTTATTTGCTCGACGGCATGAGCGTCATGGATAACGTGCTCTGCGCAGGGCTTCTTGTGAACAAGGATAAAAAAGGGCTTGTAACAAAGGCAAAGGAATTATTCAAGGCAGTTGGCATTGACGAAGAAACGCAAAAGAAATTCCCTGCGCAGATATCAGGCGGCGAGGCGCAGCGGGTGGGGATTGTGCGGGCGCTGATCAATTCTCCTGAAATACTCTTTGCCGATGAACCGACAGGCGCCTTGAACTCGAAAACCAGCCTTGACGTGTTAGATACGCTTACAAGGTTTAACGAACAAGGGCAAAGCGTCGTCATGGTAACGCATGATATGCGTTCTGCGCGTCGCGGCAATCGTATTCTCTATTTAGAGGACGGCGTGATTTTAGGCGAATGTGATTTAGGCAAGTATTCGCACGGCGATGCAAAAAGGCACGAGAAACTATCGGCATTCCTGGGTGACAGGGGGTGGTAACATGGGTAAAAGTTTTCTGATAGTCCGTTCCAATATCCGAAAATCAAAAGGGCAGACGGCTGCAATTATCATTTTGATCCTTCTTGCCGCGTTCATGTTTAATCTTTGGCTAATGCTTTCTATGGATTACAAATCGAACTTTGACAGATACCATGACAAACTTAACGCCGAGCATGTTACATTAGCCCTGGATAGCAATACAGACGAATTCCAGACGTTTCTGTCGCATACGCTTGAAAGCGACGGCCGAATCGCGCAATACCGTTTGGATAATTGTATGTACATGGCCGGCAGGCTTCCGTATAATGGCGGTGAGATAAGCAGTTGGTTTGTTTTTATGGATAAGCAGACGGCTTTCACGCGCCCTATCGGCAAGATTGAAGTTGTAGAAGAAGGAAATTTGACAAGCGGCGTATATTTGCCCCTGCTCTATAAAACGGACGATATCGACATAGGGAAACCAATCGAAATTTCCATCGGCCGCCACAAAGAGACGTATACGGTGTGCGGTTTCTATAACAGTATTATGATGGGTTCGCATAATTGTACATTGATAGAAATCGTACTTACGGAAGATAAGTATACAGAGCTTGCCAGCAGCAGATATGCTTCGCAGGCAACGCTGTGCTCCGTACGCTTGGAAGATATATCGGAAAATCTCAGCTATGAGGCTTCGCTAAAAAGCATGGCTTCGCAACAACAGCTTAATATTAACATGGTAAGCAATTGTTACGATACCGTTTCTCAATCCCGCTATATTTCCCAGATGATTTGTTCGGGTATCGTGAGCGCTATGGCGTTTTTTGTACTGCTGATTTCGCTTGTCGTAATCGTATCGAATATCATCAATTATATACAAGTGAATATGAAAAATCTCGGCGCGCTGAAAGCCGCAGGCTATACGTCAAGACAATTGATCTGCTCCTTGTTATGGCAGTTTTTAAGTCTGGCTGTTCTGGCGGCGGTCATTGGTATAGGGCTTTCCTACCTTCTGTTTCCAGCAGTCAACGCCATGATGGTTTCACAGACGGGTATCCCGTATGACATGCATTTTTTACCGCTGCCATTTGTAATGTCGCTTGTAGTATTGGGCGGCGCCGTTGCCTGTTCTGTATGGATTGCATCGCGCAGAATCACAAAAATCGAGCCTATTGTGGCGCTCCGTTGCGGAATTCAGACGCATAATTTCAAACGAAACCAGGTTCCGCTTGCACACACAAAAGCGCCCTTGGCCTTTGCCCTTGCGCTCAAAACTACGCTTTCTGGGATAAAGCACAATATAACCATCTCAGTCACAATGCTCGTGCTTTCGCTGGTAGTCGTATTTTCCGGCCTAATGAAAGAAAATGTAATTGAAGATATGACGCCCTTTTTGCATATCGTCGTAGGGGAAACCGCGGATAGCTGCATCAGCGTACAGGCCGAAACAGAGAATGGTTTTTTACGGGAAGTAAATGCGGACAGCCGCGTGGAAAAGAGTTATCTCTATACATTTTTTAATGTATCGCATGTGGGCGGCGTTGAGCTTATGGCGGCGGTTTGCGATGATTTTACAAAGATCAATAATCAGAGTATTGCAATTATGGGACGGCTGCCCAAGTATGACAATGAAATTGCGCTTGCCGCCAAATATGCAAAAGAAAACGGGTTCAAGGTTGGAGATGAAATAGAGATAACGGCAAACGGAAACCAGGAAAAGTATCTGATTTGCGGCTTTACGCAAATCAGCAATAATCTTGGCAGAGACTGTTCGCTCACGCGGGCGGGCTATGAAAAATTAGGGACGCTCATAAATACAAGCTATTATATCAACCTTACGGATGGAACTGATATTGATGCGTTTAACGAGGAAATGAAAAAGAAATTTGCCGGCGGCATAGAAGACACGATGAATATTCTGACAACGATAGAAGGCATGGCGGGTGTATATGTCTCGCTTATGACAATGATTGTGATCGCCATACTTTCGCTCTCCGCAATTATTATCGCTTTTGTATTGTATCTGCTTGTGCGTACCATGCTTAACAATAAAATCGGTGAGTATGGAATTATGAAAGCGCTTGGATTTACAACGGGTCAGCTTATCCTGCAGACTGCGCTCTCGTTTATGCCGACGACGATCCTTTCTGCCGTTGTGGGGCTGGTCCTGTGCAGCTTTATTATCAACCCGTTGACCGCCTTGTTTTTGAATGGTATCGGGATTGTAAAGTGTACGTTCGCAGTCCCAATTGGGTTTATTGCCGCCGGAGGTATGGGGATTGTGCTGTTCGCATTTGCGACGGTCTGCCTGCTCTCCCTGAAAATAAGGAAAATTACGCCCAGGGCTTTGCTTTCGGGGGAATAGGGAGGGTGAGATTTCTTATAGTCAACGATAATTATTTTTGTCGTTGACTATAAGAAACGCTAAGGCTCCTGTTGATTAGCAGGCGTTTTTTATCTTATAGGAAGGACCTTGTCACGCTAACGCGTGAAAGTGTCTTTCCTATAAGATAAAAATAGTATGCGCACTCGCACAAGAGGAAATATGTCGCGAAAGCGACTGTGCTCAGCGCGTCAAAGTGTGCAATCCCCTCATGAATGAGGGGAAGGGGAGCTGAAGTGGGCTTGCCCACTTTGTTCCTTTATAGGAAATTCCGACTTTTTGAGGCACAAAAAAGAAACGTATGTTCATCGAACATACGTTAGATAGAAATGAGTTTCAGGGACACAAAACAGACGGTCAGGAGTTTAGAAGAGAT